>CAZXHZ010000021.1:0-8093 GCA_964639755.1 uncultured Luteolibacter sp.
GACTTTCATCCCGGCATCGGCTTCCTTGAGGATCGCCACAATCTGGCTCTCCGTGAATTTGCTTTTCTTCATGGTTAGGTGTGGGTGGGTCCCACCCCAATCCTCTACTTTTAACCTGTCTCACCGCAAGGGAAGCTTACAAAGGGATAAATTGACTGGCCCTTCAGATTAACCGTGCAGCAATCATCAGTAAACAACTTGACTTAAAATGGACTGGAAAGCACGGTGTGTTTGTTTTGAAATTACCAACAGTCTAATCAAAAAATCCATGCGCAACAAATCAGGCCAATTCAATTTTTACCTCACCATACGCAAAATGAAAAAGAAACCAACGCCGCTCATCTTTCCGCAATGGTTGCTAATCCTTTTTGCATGTATTGTTAGCTACAACGGACTTCTTGGTACGCGTCTTTCGGCTCAATCTGCGGTTAATTCCACCAACGAAACCAAGGCGCAGACGCAACCCAATCCTGGCTTTTGCCTTGGCAAGACCGGTCGCTTCATACCAGTGACGGGACTAGTGACATCGGCGTCCTACCGCCAGGCCGAAGACAAGCTCGAGTTGGTCGTGTCGGGTAGTAAGATCAAGGAGCTCTTGGATGCTCACAAATTGCCATTCAGGATGCGGAACTTTTACCTCCGATTCGGAGGCACTTCCCAGTGGAATAACAAACAAAAAGAGGAGAATCGAAAGTTGATTCGAATTTTCAATACCGATCCCCAACTCGGCACTTTCGCCGCTGTCATTCAATCGAAAAATTACCAACGAAGGAGCTATTTTGAAGACGAACTCGAAAACCTCAAGACCCGGCATGATGCGTTTTATAATGGCTCATGCAACGAACAACCTGTTTTGAAGTTGGCCGGAGTTAATACCGAGCAAGATACCCCATTGCGCATTGCACTTACCAGTGAAGGCAAAGCTATTAAGCCGGAAATCACGGTGAGGGAGGCCTTTATCTCAGAAGGTGGCGAAATAGCTGTCTCCGTCATCCTAGGCGATCATGCAATCTGCTGCTATGAGATCCTCCAAGTTCTAAGTGGGCCATCCAGGTGAAGGTTTGCCAGTATTTTTTATCAATAAATGTGATTTAAATACTGCCTCATGAATAGGCCGTACTTCCGATTAACGGACGAAACCGCATTGGATTTGATCCTGGGCAAATTGAAAGCGTTCACTAGGTCCGTTCGTAATTTGTCCGATTTTCTTTGAAAATTTACGGATGAGGAAATCTGAGCTTAGAGGTTTTTTCGCGTCGCGGTTAAGCTTGTCGCAGACGAGCGAACAGATCTGAAAAACCATCGGCTCGGAGATCGCGTAAAGCACTTTGGTTGATTGCTTGCGGCGGGTGACGAGGCCGGCCTCGTGCGGCAGCTTGAGTTGTTTGGAGATGTTAGCCTGGCTAGAATCGAGCCGATCGACTATGTCCTAAACGCTCAGTTCGCCGGATTTCAGCTCCTGCAGGATTGTCAGCCGGGTCGTTTCCGCGAAGGCACGGAACATGCTGGCCACACGCTCGAATTGATCGGGGCGGAGTTTCATTTCGTAAAATGCCATAACATGAAAAATTTGACTTTATAACATAACCATATGGTTATTTGATTTACTGTATTGATTCGACACTATGAAGATCCAAGCCAAGCAACTGAATGCTGATATCTCATCCGGTAAACGCGTAGCCCTGATCGATGTGCGCACGCCTGCGGAGCATGGCGAGGTGCATATCGAAGATTCGCATCTAATGCCGCTGGATCGGTTGGACGCGGCAGCGGTGAAGTCCGCTGCGAGTAGAGCCGAGCGTTGTGTGCTGATTTGCCGCAGTGGCAAGCGTGCGGAGCAGGCGTACCAGAAGTTGCAGGCGGCTGGGTGTGAAAACTTGGCGGTGCTCGATGGTGGAGTGATGGCGTGGGAGAGCGCCGGCTTGCCGGTGGTGAGGGGGGCGAAGGCGATTTCGCTCGAGCGTCAGGTTCGCATTTCGGCGGGTCTGCTGGTGCTTCTAGGCATCGGTCTTGGAAGATGGGTGCATCCCGCGTTTTATGGATTGAGCGCGTTTGTAGGTGCGGGTTTGGTTTTTGCAGGCATCACCGACTGGTGCGGCATGGCGATGGTGCTGGCGAAAATTCCATGGAATCAAAGGTAAGTTTTAAGTTTCAAGAATGCAAAGGGAGCTTTAGCGACACTGCATTAATGTAAAACCTAACAAGCATGGCCGAAGCGAAGTGCAGGCAATTCAGTTTCAAGAAGACGGAAGACAACATTGGTGAATCGTCATTGGTCTTCAGGAACGAGAAGAAAGAAGCGACTTTTCAAATCCCAATAACCAATCCCAAATAAGTGAGCTGCGCTTGATTTTCAAAGTTCGCTATCGCTCACAGGGCATTGCGGTGAATCTTTTTTTAAATGATTTGGCGCTGCGCGGCCGCATAGCCCTACTGGAATTGAAGAGGTGGTAGTCGAGAGCCTCATGTTGGCGTGTACTGGTACAACCAGGTTTCGGTCAGTGCGCCTTGGGCGTCCTTGAGGTAGAGTCGAAGGTCGACCGGGTCCTTGCCATCGACAAGAAGGTCGAAGTTGCAACGCCAGGTGTCGCCATCGACCACCGGGCGCACGGCCGGGTGTTGGATTTCGCCGCGCGAGGCGGTGAGCACCGGCTCGACCGGAGTTTCCCACGGAAGGCTTTCGAAACGGCCACCTTTGAAATCGAGCACGAACTTGCGCGATGCGGGGCGGTTTTTCTGACCTGGAATGCCGCCCGCTCCTACACGTGTGGAGACCACATGAGCCATCGGCGATGAGACTGGTGTGCGGGCACCCCAATGCAAGCGATAGCGGAAGCGGCGCTCTTGGCCGGAGGTGAAAGGTTCTTCCGGATTCCAGAATGCGACCGTGTTGTCGAAAGTTTCATCAGGGCTTGGAATCTCGACGAGTTGGATCTGACCTTTGCCCCATGGTTCGAGAGGCTCAACCCAAAGCGATGGCCGTTTGTGATACATGGCACCATCGTCGAGATAGTGATCAAATTTTTGATCGCGTTGGAGGAGGCCAAAACCTTTCGGGTTTTCATCGAGAAACGAATTGAAGCGCAGTACGGGTGAATTCACGAGTGGTCGCCAGATCCACTCGCCGGCGCCATTCCATATAGCAAGTCCGTCGGAGTCATGGATCTCCGGGCGCCAGTCGTCGGCGACGCGACGATCGTTTTCGGCGCATTGGTACATCGAGGTGAGTGGTGCGATGCCAACGCGTTCGATGCTCTTGCGTGGGAAAAGCGTGGCTTCGACATCCATGATCGTCATCTCACCGGGCGTGACATCGAAGGTGTAGGCACCGGCGATCGAGGGGCTGTCGAGCAGCGCGTGGATGCGCACTGTGCCGGATTTTTCCGAAGGTTTTTCGAGCCAGAACTGGCGGAAGTCGGGAAACTCCTCCGGGCGTGGCATTGCGGTGTCGATCGCGAGTCCGCGAGCTGAGAGCCCGTATTGCTTGGTGCCGCCGACGGCGCGGAAATAACTCGCCCCGAGAAATGCGAACATGTCGGCATTGAAGTCGGGAGCCATGCCAACGCGGAAACCGGCGAAACCGAGGTCTTCCTGATGCTCGGGTACCCTGAGATTTTTGCCGTAGCTAAAGAGTTCCTTGGAGTAGGAGATTTTGCGGGCGAGTCCGCCATCGACCTCGTGAATCGTGACCGGATGGCGGAAAAAAAGCCCGAGGTGAAAGAGACGGGCTTCGATCTGCCGGTTCTCGCCATGCCAGAGTGCTTTGTCAGGACGGTATTTGATTGATTGATAGCCGTCGTAGTCGAGGCCATCGATCCAAGACGGCAGTTTCGATGGCGGAGCTTCGTAGGCAAGGCCCGCGATGCGTTTGGCTTCTGCGTGCAACCAGTCCTTGTCGAAAGGTTTGTCTTGGCCGACGGCAGCTGATGATTTGTCGGCGGCGCTGAGTGAGGAGCGGGCGGCACCCCATGCGGCAAGGGTGGCGAGATGTTGGATGATTTCGCGGCGGGTGATCATGATTGCTTGAGTAACCGCAGACTGATTTAGATGCCCGAGCCTGCTCCGCCAATGGAATTTTTGCGGCAATTGTTTCGTGGGGAGCGAATTTGCAATTCGTTTGTATTTCAAAAAACACTGCTTGAGGTTGCAAATGGGGCTTGTTCGGTGTTACGCCACAACTCTTTGATTTCATCGATGAAATTTTCCCTGATCGTTACTCACCCCGGCAGTTCGCACAAAGATGAGTTTCTTGCATGTTGTGTGTTGTTGTCTGTGAATCCCGCGCCGATTGAGCGTAGGGAACCTACAGAGGCAGATCTTGAGGATCCTACCGTCGCGGTGGTGGATGTGGGTGGTGAGCATCGACCCGAGATTGGAAATTTCGATCATCACCAATTTCCCCGCGACCATGAGCCTCTGTGTTCATTGAGCCTCGTGCTTCAGTATCTTGATTTGTACAACGATGCGCGTTTGTTCTGCGACTGGTTGGAGCCGGCCGAATGGTTCGACACGCGTGGACCGCAGGAGACTTCGCGCTGGCTTGGTGTCAGTCGCGATACCCTGGCAAAGGTCAACTCGCCGGTTGATGTGACCTTGCTGCGGCGATTCGCAAATTGCGAGAGATTGAACAAGGGATCAACGCTTTGGGAAATCATGCGCTGGATCGGCGATGACATCGTGGCTTACGTCAGGGGTCTACGCCAGCGCATGGATTTCATCGAAAGCATTGGCCAATTCTGGAAAGTGGAAACAGGGGGTGAATCGTTTCGCGTATTTTATCTTCCGCGCACCGATCCGCTGCCGGATGAGCCGTCGTCAGGAATTGGGCGTTTTATTCAGGGCCATCCGAAAGGAGATGAAGTCGTGGGGTTGGTATATCCGGACCGGCGCGGCAAAGGTTTTGGTCTCTCGCGGCACAATGATCATCCGCGTCTCGATTTCACGCGCGTTGAATTTTGTGATGATGTGCATTTCGCGCATGCTCGGGGTTTTGTTGCCAAGACTTCGGCAACAGATCCAGAGCGGCTTCGCGAGTTGCTTCGCATGAGTTGGATCAGCGAGTGAACGCGGATCGGATCATGCTGGTTCGCGCGTCCAGCGCCGGATCTCAAATTGCGGGCGGCTTTCGATGAGGGTCGAGAATGGATAATCGTCCTCGAAGCGCGGCAGGCAGGTGTCGCCTTCGTGGGATTCGAACACATGCGTGACGAGGAAAGCGTCGGTGTGCGGGAGAAAGGCCTGATAGATTTCAGCGCCGCCGATGATGTAAACCGTGCCGTTTATCTCAGGGAGATTCGCAAGTTCCTCGGGGCTATGGATCACCTCCGTGCCGGGTGCGGACCAATTCGGATCGCGGGTGAGGACAATATTGCGGCGCTTGGGCAGGGGTCGGCCGATCGACTCGAAAGTTTTGCGGCCCATCACGATTGGGTGATCGCTCGTGGTGCGTTTGAAAAATGCCAGATCCTCGGGCAGATGCCATGGCAGCGTGCCATTGCGGCCGATCACGCGATCGGAGGTCATGGCGACAATGGCGACGAGGTGCATGGCGAATAAAAATTACCAATCGATGCCGAGTCCGTAGCGTCCGGCGGTGGCGAGCAAGTCCTCGCGCATTGGCCATTCGTCGGGGCGCTCGCTGGTGCTGTGGCGTTTGCTGGCACCCTTGAGGCTCATGCATCCGGTGTTGTCACCGATCTTGCGCACGGCCTCGACTTCTTCGGTACTGAGACGGATGTCGGGCAGCGCGGCGAATTCGCGGATTTTATCTTCGATCGGACGTGCGCCATCGCCGGCTTCCTGGATGAAGGTTGGGATCACGCATTCTACTGCCGGGTGGCTGAGGTTCCAGATCGTTGCAAACTGGATCTTCGTGAGTCCGTGCTTTTCGGCGATCGGTCGCATACGGTCGGCTTTTTCCATGCCGTGCTGGACCCAGCCTTCGGGGCGGTAAGTGCGGTGGTCGCCGGGCTTGAAAATGTGGCCCTCGCGTATGAGGTCATCGTGAAACACGCCACCGTGATCAACGACGCGGGTCATGACTTTCACGCCATGTTTTTCGCAGGCGGGAAGGGTGAGGCCGACCGGCCATGGCTCGAGCGGATTGAGAATGAGCATCGCCCAATCGATCAGTTCGCCGAAGCGCTCGAAAGATCCGACGAGGTCTAGCGAGAAACCGTTGGCTGGTCCTGGTGCAATGCCGAGCATGCGGGTGAGTCCTTGGTCCTTGGCGGATTTCATCGCTTGCCAAAGTACCTCGCTGGTGTAGCCGATCTCATCAGGGTTGTGGAGCATGAGCAGATCGAAATGATCGCTGTCGCAGCGTTCGAGTTCCTTCGAGGTCGCCATGTGCACGAAGTCGGCATAGCCCTCGGGCCCGCGGAGTTCGGAGTCGGTGAAACGCGGGTAGCCGCGTGAGCCTTGGCGCTGACCTTGATAAAAATCGTGGCCGATCATTCCCACCAGTGAGTAAGTCGATCGATCGATGCCAGCGAGCGCGCGACCGAGCAGTTCGTCGGCCTTGCCATTTCCATAGACATCTGAGGTGACAAAGGAGCGGATGCCGGATTCATAGGCGGTCTCGATGCACTGGATGAAGCGATCCTCGTCGAGGGTCTCGCCAAAGTGCATGAAGCGTCCGCCGCTCCATGTGCCGTAGGCTGTCGTGGTGGGATTCATGATGCGCAAGGATGCTATGAGCTGACGCGTGACGGGTCAACCGCAAGCGTGTTGGCATCAGCGCGAAATGGCGTTTCCCGATCGTCGATTTTCAAACAGGTCCGCGGTCGACATCCATGCGGAAGGCTTTGCCGCGGAGTTTGGAATTGCGGGTGTTGCGAATCGCCTGATCGGCGAATTGCTCCGGCACATCGACGAGCGAGTGTTTTGGGAAAAGCGTGATGCGGCCAAGGCTGCCATCGGGCAGGCCGGCTTCGCGATACATCATGCCGACGATGTCCTTGGGCAGCACGCCGTGGGTCTTGCCGAGCGAGACAAACATGCGGGTCATGCCCGCCTCGTGCGGGATCGGGCCTCGTTCGAATTTTCCGCCAGATTTAGGGCGTTCGGTTTTGAATCCACGCTCCTCGCGCTCGAATGGTCGGGCGTCGCGAACTTTTCCACCGCGTGCGGATTTTTCTGGCTCGCGGTCCTCTTCGATCGGCGAGCCTTCGCGGCCGCTCGCTTCGCGCAGCATCGTGACGAGGGCGCCGGCGATGTCGGTTGGTGTGTGGCCTTGTTCGAGGAGACGATCGATGTTGTCCTGATAGGCATCGAACTTTCCGCTTTCGAGGCGCTCGCGGAGATTTTCAAAAATCAGATCGGCGCGGCGGCCTTCGACTTGTTCGACCGAGGGGATGCGTTCGCGTTTGATCACCTGGCGGGTGTAGCGCTCGATCGACTGCAGGCGGTAAATGTCGCGTCCATAGACAAAACTCACCGCGCGTCCCGAGCGTCCGGCGCGGCCGGTGCGGCCGATGCGGTGGACATAGTCCTCCGGGTCGGTGGGAAGGTCGTAATTGAAAACGATGTCGATCTCATCAATGTCGAGTCCACGCGCGGCGACATCGGTGGCGACGAGCAGTTCCACAGCGCCATCGCGGAAGCGTTTGAGTACGCGTTCGCGCATTTGCTGGGTGATGTCGCCATGGAGGCGGTCGGCGGCGTAACCGCGGTTGATGAGATCCTCGGTGCACTCATCGACCGAGCGCTTCGTGTTGCAGAAGATGATGCCGAGGCGCGGGGGATTCATGTCGAGAATGCGCGAGAGCACCTCGACCTTTGAGCGCTGGCGGACTTCGAAATACGATTGTTCGACGGTCGAGACTGTTCGGGATTTTTGTTGGATCTCGATGACCTTCGGGTTTTTTCCAAAACTCTTGATCAGGCGCGAAACGCCCGGGCTCATCGTTGCGGAGAAGAACAGCGTTTGTCGTTCGGCGGGCAATGCGGCAAGCAATTCGTCCATTTCCTCCTTGAAGCCCATATCGAGCATGCGGTCGGCTTCATCGAGGATGGCCATGCGAACGCGCGAGGGATCAAAGGATCCGCGTCGAAGATGATCGAGCAAACGGCCGGGAGTTCCGACCACCACA
>CAZXHZ010000022.1:0-9872 GCA_964639755.1 uncultured Luteolibacter sp.
CGCTCGTCGTTGACCTTGACGATTTTGAACTCGTAGACATTGCCGACGTACTCGTTGAGGTCTTTCGGCGGGATGATGTCGACTTGCGAGCCGGGCAGGAATGCCTCGACACCGACATTGACGGTGAGGCCGCCTTTGATGACGCCCTTGACTTTGCCGCGGACAAGTCCGCCGTCTTGGAACACCTTGACGATTTTTTCCCAGTTTTGTTTGTGGGCGGCTTTCTCTTTCGAGAGGACAACCATGCCCTCGTCGTTTTCAAGTTTCTCGAGAAGGACTTCGATCTCGTCGCCAATTTCAATTTCCTCGTCCTCAAATTCGTTGGACGGGATGGCTCCTTCGGATTTGTAGCCGATGTCGACGAGGACGACCTGTGGGCGGATTTCGAGGATCGTGCCCTTGACGATCGATCCTTCGCGGAATTCGCGGAATTTGGAATCGATCAGGTCGCTCAGTTCAGTGTTTGCGGGTGCCGCAGTGGCGGTGCTCATGGTATTGTTTGGTTAGGGTTAGGTTAGTGGTTCGTTTTCCTTCCGACAGTGCCCCGTGAAATGCTTTCTGCAGGCACCGGGGCTCCAACCGCCTGCAGAAGAAAGAAAAACGGACCGCGAAACTAGCCTCCATGCAGCCGCTGGCAAGGCCAAAGGTGGTAAATTTCGCCGGTTTTTTGGGGTTTCCTAATGGTTTGCCCACAAGGATTTCGTACTTTTAACACAGCAAATCCAGTTCATCAGATCATCAAACAATGTTTAACTACGGGCTTCACTCGCTGCTTGGCTTGCGGTTGAATCACGCATCCCGCCATGCCGGAAAATTTCTATCAACAGGCCACCTCTGCGCCCGCGACGAACTTCGATGTCTCGCTGCGCCCACCGGCATTTTCCGAGTTCATCGGCCAAGAAAAGGTCAAGGACCGCCTGCTGTTGATGCTCGAGGCGGCCAAGCAACGCGGCGATGTGCTCGACCATGTCCTGCTCTCCGGTCCACCAGGTCTTGGCAAAACCACGCTGGCCAACCTCATCGCCAAAGCTGCCGGCACCCAACTCCACACCACCTCGGGCCCGCAAATCGAAAAGGCCGGCGACCTCGCGGGCGTACTCACCAACATCCAAAAGGGCGATGTGCTCTTCATCGATGAAATCCACCGCCTGCATCCGGCGATTGAGGAATACCTCTACCCGGCGATGGAGGACTTCCGCCTCGACATCATCATCGACTCGGGTCCATCCGCGCGATCGATTCAGATTAACCTGCCACGCTTCACGCTGGTTGGTGCCACGACCCGTTCCGGGATGCTCACCGCGCCGCTGCGTTCGCGCTTCGGACTCGTGAATCGACTCGATTACTACACGCATGCTGAGCTGGCACAAATCATCGAACGCTCGGCCGGTTTGCTCGATGTGCCGATCGAGTCTGCCGGTGCTCTCGAAGTCGCCTCACGCTCTCGCGGCACCCCGCGTGTGGCCAACGCCCTGCTGCGTTGGGTGCGTGACTTCGCACAAGTCCGGGGCGAAGGTACCATCACCGGAGAAATCGCCGATGCGGCACTGGCGATGATCGAGATCGATTCGCAAGGACTCGACGAAATGGACAAGCGCTTGCTCGAGGTGTTGACTTACAAATTCAGCGGCGGCCCGGTTGGCCTCAACTCGCTGGCCGTAGCGGTCGGCGAAGATTCGGCGACCATCGAGGAAGTGCACGAGCCTTTCCTCATCATGCAAGGTTACCTCATGCGCACCCCGCGCGGCCGCATGGCATTGCCCGCCGCTTATGAAAAACTTGGCGTTCCGGCGCCAACCTCAATCAACCCCGACGCGCCGCAACGCGAGCTGTTTTGAAAATACTCGGATTTTCGAGTTCGCGTGCATGCCATTCCATGACATCTTGAAACCAAGCAAATGAAGAAAACCGTTCAGGACATCATCGCCAAGTGTCGAGAGGCAGGACTGCGACGTACGAAGGCGCTTGAGGAGCTCATCAGCACGCTGCTGGAAAGTGGTCGCCCAATGACACTGGCCGAACTCGCCACTTCGCCACGTCTGAGTTCGCAGTGCGACAAAGCCACGGTTTTCCGCCTGCTGCAACGCCTTGCCGGGCACGGCATCGTGCGCCGTCTCGGCCTTCACGAACGCGCCGCCTACTTCGCGCTACAGATCCCCGGGAAACATAGCGACTATCTGATCTGCACCTCTTGCGGCACGATTGAACCGGTCAAAGCCCCCTGCCCGGTTCACGAACTCGAAGACGAAATCCGCAAAAAAACCGGATTCCAAAACCTTTATCACGAACTCGAGTTTTTCGGCGTCTGTCCGAAATGCGCGTGATCAATGAGGGTCGAGTCGCGCCGTAAATTTTGAACTTCACGCCAACGATGCGACCGAGGCCTTGCTGTTTGATATCGGCTGATGCCATTTCTCCAACCACCACAAACTCACACCACCATGTCCGATCTTTTCACACCACTGACACTCGGCTCCATGCGTCTTCCCAACCGCATTTTGATGGCACCGCTCACCCGCTGCCGCACTGAGCGCGATCACATCCCAACACCCTTGATGGCTGAGCACTACGCGCAGCGTGCGAGCGCCGGACTGATCATTGCCGAGGCGACGATGGCGATGAAGGGCAACTCGGCATTCTGGATGGAGCCCGGCATTTATTCGGATGAGCAAATTGCTGGATGGAAACTCGTGACCGATGCCGTGCACCAGGCAGGTGGCAGAATCTTTCTGCAAATTTGGCACGGCGGCCGTGCGTGTCATCCGCTTCTTAATGATGGCGCGCAACCAGTCGCCCCTAGCGCGATTGCGATCATTGGCGATGAAGTCCACACGCCCGAAGGCAAAAAGCCCTATGTCATGCCCCGCGAATTGCGTGACGATGAAATTCCGGCGATCATCGCCGGTTTCCGCGCCGCCGCCCTCAATGCGCGCGCTGCGGGATTCGATGGTGTCGAAGTCCATGGCGCGAATGGCTATCTACTCGATCAATTTCTGCGCGACGGCTGCAACAAACGCAGCGGCCCCTACGGCGGATCGATCGCCAACCGCGCACGCCTCATGCTCGAAGTCGTGGATGCCGTATCATACGCCATCGGCAGCGATCGTGTCGGCCTGCGCATTTCTCCGCTCAACAGCTTCAACAGCATGAGCGACAGCAATCCGGTCGCCGTGGCCAGCCACCTCGCAGAAGAATTGAACTCACGCGATCTCGCCTACCTCCATGTGATGCGTGCGGATTTCTTCCAGCAACAAAAGGGCGATGTGCTCACGCCGATCCGAAAAATTTACAAAGGCACGCTCGTTTCAAACATGGGCTACGATGCAAAGGAAGCCAACGACGCCATCGCCACTGGCAAGGTCGATGCGGTCGCCTTCGGCACCTCCTTCCTCGCCAACCCCGACCTGCCCGAGCGCATTCGCACCAACGCCGCCCTCAATGAGCCGGATCCCGCGACCTTCTACTCCCCAGGGCCCAAAGGCTACACCGACTACCCGGCGCTTCATTGAGGTGGAGCGAGAGGTTAAATTCCGAGCTTCCCGCCGGATCGGCATTTCGCTTGAATGCACGCATGATCGACATGCTTGTGCGCCTCTATGATCTGCCGGACTCGTCCCAGACCTATCAAAAAGTCGCCGACAGCGGCGTCACGCTCCGCCGCGCGAGGGCCTTCGAAAAACACACGGTCGCCGCATTCGTACGCGCGAACTTTTCAGAAAAATGGGTCAGTGAAGTCGAAGTGGCAATGACCCGCCAACCGATCGCCTGTTTCATCGCCACCAAGGACAAGGAGATTCTCGGCTTCGCCTGTTATGACACGACATTGCGCGGATTCTTCGGACCGACTGGAGTCTTGGAATCCGCCCGCAAGTTTGGCCTCGGTAAAGCCCTGCTCATGCGATCACTCGAAGCCTTGCGTGAATCAGGCTACGCTTATGCGATCATCGGTGGTGTCGGACCCAAAGAATTTTACGAGAAAAACTGCGGTGCGATCGAGATCCCCGGCAGCGATCCGGGAACCTACACGGACCTCTTGCCCTAAGGCAAAAAGACCATGCATCAAATCAAACGCCCGCCTCTTCCTTTGGCTCGGGTCGCTGGGTCTCAAAGCGCAGCTCCTCGCTGTCAGACTTCTTCGCCACGCTCACCGAATCGCCGGCTTTGACGTCACCGCGCAGAATAGCCTCCGCGAGCGGATCTTCGAGGAACCTCTCCACCGCACGGCGCATTGGACGAGCACCGTAGGACGGATCGAAACCTTTCTCGGAGAGGAAAACGCGAGCCTCGGTGGCAAGCACCAAAGCGACATCCTTTTCTTTGAGGCGCTTGACCAATTTGTCGACTTCGAGATCGACGATTTGGTTGAGGTCGACCATTTCCAGCATATGGAAAACGACTTGTTCGTCGAGGCGGTTGAGAAACTCCGGTTTGAAGTATCTCTTGGCCTCTTCGAGGATTTTTTCCTTCATGCCTTGGAAGTCAGACTCGTCCTCGTTCATCGCACCGAAGCCGAGCGAGGTCTGACGCTTGATCGTCGAAGCACCGACATTCGAGGTCATGATGATGATCGTGTTGCGGAAGTCGATCTTGCGGCCGAGCGAGTCGGTCACCGTGCCTTCTTCGAGAATCTGCAAAAGCAGGTTCATCACATCCGGGTGGGCCTTTTCGACTTCGTCGAAGAGCACCACCGAATATGGACGACGGCGCACGGCTTCGGAAAGCTGACCGCCCTCTTCATATCCGACATAACCTGGAGGCGAGCCAATCAGGCGGCTCGCGGTGAATTTCTCCATGTACTCGGACATGTCGATTTGGATCAGCGAATCCGGGTCGCCAAACATGAACTCAGCGAGATTGCGTGCGAGGTAAGTTTTGCCAACGCCGGTGGGTCCGAGGAAAAGGAACGATCCGATCGGACGGCGCGGATCCTTGAGGTCCGCACGCGAGCGGCGCAAGGCCTTGGAAATCGCGACCACCGCTTCGTTCTGACCGATGACGCGCCCCTTGAGCTCGTCCTCCATCTTGAGAAGTTTTTCGGTTTCTTTCTCCTCCATGCGGCGCAGCGGTACGCCGGTCCATTTTGAAACCACGGCCATGATGTCATCGTCGGTCACCGTCACGATCGTCTCTTCGGAAGTCGCGCGCCATGACTTGAGCGTGTCTTCGAGTTTCTTCTTCGCAGTCTTCTCATCGTCACGCAACGAGGCGGCCGTTTCAAAATTCTGCTCGGCAATCGCGGTGAGTTTTTCGCGGTTGATCTGCTCGATGTGTTCCTCAAGCTGTTTGATTTCCGGCGGACGCGTCATCGTACCGATGCGGGCACGGGCGCCGGCTTCGTCGAGCACATCGATCGCTTTGTCAGGAAGAAATCGCGCGGTGAGGTAGCGCGAGGTGAGCTTCACCGCTGCCTCGATCGCTTCGGGCGTGAACTTGGCCTTGTGGTGGGATTCGTATTTTTCCTGTAAGCCCTCAAGGATGCGGATGGCGTCGGAGACCGATGGCTCATCGACCTTGACCTGTTGGAAACGGCGTTCGAGCGCGGAGTCCTTCTCAATGTGCTTGCGGTATTCGTTGAGCGTGGTGGCGCCGACGCATTGCAACTCGGCGCGGCTGAGTGCCGGCTTGATGATATTGGATGCGTCCATTGCCCCCTCGGCCGATCCGGCACCCACGATCGTGTGAAGCTCATCAATGAAAAGAATGATGTTCTTCACCTTGCGGATCTCATCCATCACGGCCTTGATGCGCTCCTCAAACTGACCGCGGTATTTCGTACCGGCAACCATCAGCGCGAGGTCGAGAGTCACGACTTTCTTGTCGCGCAAAATTTCCGGCACATTCCCCGAAGCAATTTCCTGGGCAAGACCTTCGACGATAGCCGTCTTGCCGACGCCTGCTTCACCGATCAGCACAGGATTGTTCTTCGTGCGGCGGCAGAGGATCTGGATGACCCGTTCGATTTCGGCCTGACGACCGATCACCGGGTCGAGACCGCCTTCCTTGGCAACCTTTGTGAGGTCTCGACCAAAGGCCTTGAGCGCCGGGGTCTTGGTCTTGCCCTCACTTTCGGGAGCGGACGCCTGAACTTGACCTTCCTCCTCATAGGCACCTTCCGCACCCTCGATTTCGTCATCGTCTTCTTCGTCATGATCTCCCGGCGAGAAATTTGGATCGATCTCGGCGAGGATTTCGTTACGGGTCCGTTGAATGTCAACATCCAGCCTACGCAATACGCGAGCGGCTACCCCCTCGCCTTCGCGCAAAAGACCAAGCAGCAGGTGTTCGGTGCCGACATAAGAATGATTGAGCGACTTGGCCTCCTTGTTGGCGAGGGCAAGCACCTTTTTGACGCGCGGCGTGTATGGTATGTTTCCAGCGGCTTTTTGCGGCGGACCCGATCCCACCTCTTTTTCAACCTCCATTCGCACGGTATCCAGCTCAAGGCCCATGCGTTCGAGTACATTTACCGCCACACCTTGACCGAGCTTGATCAGCCCCAGCAGCAAGTGTTCGGTGCCAACATAAGAATGGTTGAAACGGTCAGCCTCCTTGCGGGCAAGTGCCAGCACCTGTTGGGCGCGGGGTGTGAAGTTGTTCATAATTCGTCAGGGTTGTTGATATCTGAAGAAGCCTCGGATTTGTCTTTTGTAAAACAATTATCCGGGGATTGGAGAGATTGCAAACGGGAGCGTACAAATTCTGCGCGTATCGTATCACGCTCTTCCGGGGGGAGCTTTCTGCCCGAATGGAGTTGGAGATGAGCCGGCTGGATGTCCATCAGCAGGGAATCGCACAAAATGACCGTTTGCGCTGGAAAAAATCCAAGGGTTGCGCCCAGACGCAGCAGTGAAAGGTGGTTCAGTGCTTCCTTCGAGTCGATCAAGTGCGCGTGGCGCAAAACTCCATACGCACGGCCAATCTTGTCGGCGACCATATCGGGATCATCCTCTAAAAGTTTTTCGCGGGCGTTTTGTTCGTGAGTCGCAACCTGCGCTATCACGCGTTCAAGTCGCCGAATGATGGTTTCCTCAGACTCACCGAGCGTCGATTGGTTGGAAATCTGGTAGAGATTGCCGAGGGATTCGGTTCCCTCGCCATAAATTCCACGTACGGCTAGGCCGATTTTATTGACCGCTTGCAGCACCTGACCGATCTGGTCGCTCAACACCAAAGCAGGCAGATGCAACATTGCCGAGGCACGCAATCCCGTGCCGAGATTGGTCGGGCATGCGGTCAAATAACCAAGCCTTGGATCGAAGGCGAATTGGAGGGATTTTTCAAGCTGGCTATCGAGTTCGGAAAGGGCCTGAAATGCCGAACCCAACTGCAAACCCGGACGAATTGCTTGCATCCGCAGATGATCCTCCTCGTTGAGCATGAAACTAAATGTTTGGCGGCGCTCAATCACCGCAGCCGATCCATCAGCACGAGCCGCATGCTCACGGGAAATCAGATGACGCTCCACGAGCACTTGCTTTTGGACAGAATTCAATACCGAAAGCTCCTGCGAAAACGCATCCTTCATGGCCGTTAGCTCCTCAACCGCCGGTTTCATTTCCATCAATGCCGCTGCTCGCTGTTCGCGTTTTGCCCATCCGGGAAATGGGTGATTCCGCAAATTTCGCGCCAAACGGATTCGGGATGTGATCACCGCACCATGCTGACCGTTGTCTCCGGTCATCCAGTCAGCCGGATGCCTCACCAATGTCGTAAAGCGCATCATGATACCAAATTCTCACTGAGTTGCCTGATCTCGTCACGAATACCGGCGGCTTCCTCGTAACTTTCGGTGGAAACAGCCTCGTCCAGCCTCACACGCAAATCTTCGAGACGTTGGCGAAGCAATTGTTTTTCCATCAATCCGGCAGGCACTTTGCCTTGGTGCTTCGCTCCTTTGTGCATGCCTTGGATCATTTGGCTGAGCTGTTCCCGGAAGGCGGAATAACATTCGCTGCAACCGAGCCGACGCACGCGTCGAAGATCGTCGAGTGTAAATCCACAGCTTTGACATGTGCCGTTGCCGACAGGCATTTGCACAGCTATGTCAGCATTGAGCGGCTGCCCCGCGCCGACACCGCCCCCCATCAATAGATCTGCCAATGAAAATCCGGTGGGATCGGTCACGCCCCGCTCCTTGGCGCACGAGTCGCAAAGGCACACCTTTTTCATCTGACCCTCCACCAGCTGGGTCAGAAAGACGGTCGCCTTGCTGTCGCAGAAATCACATTTCATCGGGTCATTCTCGAAAAGCGATGCATGCCATGAAAGGGAAAATTTTCAAATCAGGAAATCGGCGTGCCGGTGGTGGTAGCCAGCTCTTGGAAACCAGCGAGGAATCGCTTGGTCCACTCGCCAGGCTTGCCAGTGCCAATGATCCGGCGGTCGAGAGCGACGACCGGAATCACCTCGGCTGCCGTGCCGGTGAGGAAACATTCGTCGGCGGTGAAGACATCGTAGCGCGTGATCGAACGCTCAATGACCGGGATGCCCAGCTTTTCGGCGACCTCGATAATCACCGCACGCGTGATGCCATCAAGCGCACCATCGCTGATCAATGGCGTGTAAAGTTTGCCGTTCTTCACGAGGAAAAGATTATCGCCCGTGCACTCGGCGACATAGCCCTGCTCGTTGAGCATGATCGCCTCAAGCGCATTGGCTTGGATCGCCTCGACCTTGGCCATGATGTTGTTGAGGTAGTTGAGCGACTTGACCTGCGGCATCAAGGCACCCGGTGCCGGACGACGTGTCGCGCAAGTGATGATCGATAGACCTTTTTGGTAATGCTCGTCGGGGTAGAGCTTGATCGTCGATGCGATGATGAACATCGATGGCTTTTCGCAAAGGTAGGGATTCAAGCCCAGCTCCCCTGCTCCGCGCGTCACGACGAGGCGGATGTAACCATCGGTCAATCCATTGGCCGCCACAGTTTCGCAAGTGAACTTGCAGACCTCTTCCTGCGTCCACGGCATGTTGATCACAATCGCGCGCGCCGAATCAAACAAGCGGCGGATGTGTTCCTCGAGTCGGAAGACCCTGCCATTGTAAAAACGGATGCCCTCAAACACCCCGTCGCCATAGAGAAGGCCGTGATCGAAGACCGAAATCTTCGCCTGTGATTCATCCACCAATTCACCGTCGAGCCAGATTTTCATGTGTGTGCTCCCCCCAAGTTAGGTGGCAGACTCACGCTGGCAAGCGGAAGATGGAAAAGGTTTTCGAGCCTTTTTCTTCTCGGGAAAATTTCGTGGTTTAAGCGGCGCAAATCGTTTTTCATTCAAGCAGAGTGAGCCATGAATCTCCAAGCATCCTGAAATCCCGACTGCGGGAAATGCTTCGCCGCGAGGCACACGGTGGCGATTCGGAAGCCGTGCGCAACGCCGTCGCCAATTGGATCAGGCTGCATCCGCAGGTCCACACGATCGCGACATTTGCCGCGCTGCCCGACGAGGTCGACCTCACGGAGCTGGTCACACTCTTCCCCGAAAAACGCTGGCTGTTTCCCCGCGTCGATGGTGAAGGGGTTTGTTTCCATGCGTCCGCCGATCCTGCCAAAGACCTCGTTCGCGGCGCCTTCGGCATTCTCGAACCACGCATGGATTCACCAATCGTGCCACTCGCGGAAATCGATGCCTTCCTCTGCCCCGGCATGGCCTTCGATCACAAGGGTGGTCGACTCGGACGCGGCAAAGGATTCTACGATCGCCTGCTCTCACGAGCATGCACCGACGCCTACAAAATCGGAATCGCCTTTCCCTCACAAATCGTCCCCAACACCCACTGCGAACCCCACGACATCCTCATGGACGAAATCATCTCGTAAAAAAAGAAAAGGGACCGCGAGTACCCCGCCCTCTTCCATTCAAAATTTCCCC
>CAZXHZ010000023.1:0-32241 GCA_964639755.1 uncultured Luteolibacter sp.
CACAAAATCGGCGAAGTGCACGACGGCGCATCCACCATGGACTTCATGGAACAGGAAGCCGAGCGCGGCATCACCATCCAATCGGCGGCGACGACCTGCTTCTGGAAGGGCCACCAATTCAATGTCATCGACACCCCCGGCCACGTGGACTTCACCATCGAGGTGTACCGTTCGCTCAAGGTGCTCGACGGCGGCGTTGGCGTTTTCTGCGGATCCGGCGGCGTTGAGCCCCAGTCGGAAACCAACTGGCGCTACGCGAACGACTCGAAAGTTTCCCGCGTCATCTATGTCAACAAACTCGACCGCATCGGCGCCGACTTTTACCGCGTCGTCAAGCAGGTCAAAACCGTCCTCGGCGCTCACCCGCTGGTGATGGTCCTGCCGATCGGCACCGAGAGTGACTTCGTCGGTGTTGTCGACCTGCTTACGATGAAGGCCCACATCTGGGACGAGTCGGGTCAGCCGGAAAACTTCAAGGTCACCGACATCCCCGCCGACATGGTGGCAAAGGCCGAAGAATACCGCGCCGCGATGATCGAGACCGCCGTCGAGCAAGACGACGAAGTGATGGAGAAATACCTCGAAGGCGTTGAGCCCGATATCGACACCATCAAGCGTTGCATTCGCAAGGGCACGATCGATCTCGCGTTTTTCCCGACCTACTGCGGATCGTCGTTCAAGAACAAGGGTCTACAGCTCGTGCTCGACGCGGTGGTTGATTTCCTCCCGTCGCCCACCGAAGTGAAGCCGCTTCCGGAAGTCGATGCCGAAGGCAACGAGACCGGCAGCTTTGCCGAGAGCGATCCGACCAAGCCGCTGCGCGCGCTGGCGTTCAAGATCATGGACGACAAGTTCGGCGCTCTCACCTTCACCCGCATTTACTCGGGCACGATCAAGAAGGGCGACACGATCCTCAACTCCTTCACCGGCAAGACCGAGCGCGTCGGCCGCATGGTGGAAATGCACGCCGACGACCGCAACGAAATCGAATCCGCACAAGCGGGTGACATCGTCGCCATCGTCGGACTCAAGAATGTCCAGACCGGCCACACGCTCTGCGACGAGAAGAATCCCGCCACGCTCGAGCCGATGGTGTTCCCGGATCCGGTGATCTCGATCGCCGTCGCTCCGAAGGACAAGGCCAACGCCGAAAAACTTGCCAATGCGATCGGCAAGATGATCCAGGAAGACCCCTCCTTCCGCGTCGAGACCGACGAGGAAACCAACGAGATGATTCTCAAGGGCATGGGCGAGCTTCACCTCGACATCAAGATCGACATCCTCAAGCGCACGCACAAGGTCGAGGTCGATGTCGGCGCGCCGCAGGTCGCCTATCGCGAAACCATCACCAAGGCGGTATCCGACAGCTACACCCACAAGAAACAGTCGGGTGGTTCGGGTCAGTTCGCGAAGATCGATTACACCATCGAGCCCGGCGAAGCCGGTACCGGTTTCATCTTCGAATCGAAAGTCGTTGGTGGCAATGTTCCCAAGGAATTCATTCCTGCGGTCGATAAGGGCTTCAAGACCTCCATCGACAAGGGTCCGCTTGCCGGCTACCCCTGCTTGGATTTCAAGGTCACCCTCACCGATGGTGGTTTCCACGCCGTCGATTCCTCGTCCATCGCTTTCGAAATCGCAGCCAAGGCCGCGTATCGCCAAACGATGCCCAAGGCTGGCCCGCAAATCCTCGAGCCGATGATGAAGCTCGATGTGTTTGCGCCCGAGGAAAAAGTCGGTGATGTCATTGGCGACCTCAACCGCCGCCGCGGCATGATCCAAGGCCAGGAGCCGACTCCCGGCGGCATTCGCGTGAAAGCCGAGGCACCGCTCAGCGCGATGTTTGGCTACATCGGCGACCTTCGCACGATGACCTCCGGCCGTGGCCAGTTCTCGATGGAGTTCAGCCATTACGCGCCGTGCCCGAAGAATGTTTCGGACGATGTCATCGCCAAGGCCAAGGCTCGCGAGGAAGCCGCCCGCAAGTAAGCGCGGTGGCAGCCTTCGGGCGCTCAAAGCTCACAATTCACCAGAGCCGCAGTGGGAAACCGCTGCGGCTTTTTTGCAGGAATCCGGCGTCACATCGATGCCAGGCAACCTGTCAGCCATGCGCGATAGTTTGCCGAAATGGTGCTCGGCTCGATCGCGATGATTTCTGGGACCTCGTAGGGATGGGCCTCAGACAGAGCTTTTTCGAAAGCAGGCCAGGCCTCGGTGCTGGTTTTGAAGAGCGCCAGCACCTCCGACCCGGATTTTAGCTCGCCCTGCCAGTGGTACATGGACTCAAGCCCCGGCAACAGATTCACGCAGGCTGCGAGTTGCCTTTCTAAGAGAAGTGTGCCAATCTGTCGCGCCGAATCGAGGTTCGGGAAGGTGCATAGCACAAGTCGAATGCTCTCCATTTCTTCTCTGAACACCGAAAACCACACTCTGGCAAACTTTTCGTGAAATCGCGCTTCATTCAAAAACTCATGACCCGGCTGGACCGCGTCGAGCACGGCGAGGTGCAGCAGATCGTCACGCGCTTGGCCCGCGAGAACAGCTTTTTGGAAAATGTCTTCGAGGCAATGCAGGAGGGCGTGATCCTGCTCGATATCGATGGGGTCATCGGATTTGTGAATGGCGCTGCCGGGCGTTTGTTGGGGATCGACCCCGAATCATCGGTGGGCGAGAGGCTTTCGGCAAAGGTGCGCGGGCTCGATTGGTCGACGCTCGGCAAGCCGGGCCGTACCGTGAGCCGCGACCTTGAAGTTTTTTATCCGGAGCATCGCTTTTTGAATTTCTATCTTGCGCCGATTGACGACCTCGATCCGCTGGATCCCGCCGGCTATGTGATGCTGTTTCGCGATCTCACCAGCACCCGCGCCGAGGCCGAGGAAATTCTCGAGTCCGAACGACACAACGCTCTCACGCTTTTGGCCGCCGGCGTCGCCCACGAAATCGGCAACCCGCTCAACTCGCTCGACATCCACCTGCAGCTGCTTGGCCGCAAGTTGCGCCAATTGCCGCCGGGTGAGCGTCAGCCTTTGGAAAAAAATCTCGCCACCGCCCGCGATGAAATCCGCCGGCTCGACACGATCCTCAAGCAGTTTCTCAGCGCCATCCGGCCAACTATCCCGCAACGCGAGCGTCATGACCTCCATCAGATTCTCCGCGACACGCTCGAGTTGCTGCACACTGAGCTTGAGTCGCGCTCGATCCCTGTCGAACTCGATCTCGCGCAATCGATGCCACCGTCGATGATCGATGCGGTGCAGTTTCAGCAGGTTTTTCACAACCTCATTCGCAATGCCTATCAGGCTCTGCCCGGCGATGGTGGAAAAATCACCGTGCGCACCGGCTTCAACGATTACGAAACAGTGATCTCGATCGAGGACAACGGCACCGGCATTTCGCCCGAACACATGGGCACGCTCTTCGAACCCTACCGCACGACCAAGTCCTCGGGCAATGGCCTCGGCCTGCTGATCGTGCGGCGCATCGTGCGCGAACATGGCGGCGAAATTTCGATCGAAAGCGAAGAACACAAAGGCACACGCGTCATCATACGCCTGCCGCGCGGCGAACGCCCGGTGCGTCTGCTTGGTGCGCCCGAACCGGTGATCGACCTCCACTAGTCCCTTTATTTTTCATGCTGCCCACCCTCCTGATTGTCGATGACGAACGCGCCACCCGCGAGGGCTTGCGCAGCGCACTCGAGGAAGAATTCGACATCTACACCGCGGCCAACACTGGCGAGGCGGCAACGATTTTGAAAAGCGAGCCTATTCAGCTTCTGCTCACCGATTTGCGCCTTGGTGGCGATTCGGGCATGGAAGTGCTCGACACGGCGCTTGCGCTGCCAGATCCACCGGTTGCGCTGATGATGACTGCCTACGGCTCGGTCGACACTGCCGTCGAGGCGATGCGCCGCGGCGCGTGGCATTTTGTTACCAAGCCGCTCAACCTTGACGAGGTCGAGATGCTCCTTAAACGCGCGCTGCGCAGCCGCAACCTTGAGACCGAAAACAAGCAGCTTGCACAACAGGTCACCAAATCCCACAAGCTCGACCGTCTCATCGGCAAGTCGCTCGAAATCCAAAAAGTCTCCGAGCTGGTCCAGCAGGTTGCGCCCACTCGCGCCACCATCCTCATCGAGGGCGAATCCGGTACCGGCAAGGAAGTCGTTGCCCACCTGATCCACCACATCTCCGGCCGGCCAGCTTCGAAAATGGTCACCGTCCATTGCGCCGCCCTCTCACCGCAGCTCCTCGAAAGCGAGCTCTTTGGGCACGAAAAGGGTGCCTTTACCGGTGCAGCGCAACGCCGTATCGGGCGATTTGAGCAAGCCGATGGCGGAACGATTTTCCTCGACGAAATCGGCGAAATCGATGCCGCCACCCAAATCAAGCTGCTGCGCATCCTCTCGGAACGCAGCCTCGAACGCGTCGGCTCGAACACGCCTGTGAAGGTCGATGTCCGCGTCATCGCCGCCACCAACCGTAACCTGCGCGAGATGGTCGACGCCGGAACCTTTCGCGAGGATCTCTACTTCCGACTCAATGTGGTCAAAATCGAAATGCCGCCTTTGCGAGATCGCAGTGAGGACATCATGTTGTTGGCCAATAGTTTTCTGAGCGAATTCGCGAAAGAAAACCATAGACCCTTCAAGCCTTTAACCGATGCGGCCATTCGCCTGTTGCTCGGATATCCCTGGCCCGGAAATGTGCGCGAATTGAGGACTGCCATCGAGCACGGCGTTGTGATGAGCAACGACCCGCAAATCGATGTGCGTCACCTTCCGCAATTTCTTCATGATGCCGCGCCTCCCATTGGTTTTCCACGCATTTCCAAAAACTCCCTTGATGATCCCGGCGAATTGAATTTGCATGTGCTTGAAAAGAAAGCCATCCGTGCCGCACTCGAATCCTCCGGAGGCAATCGCACCCATGCCGCAGAACTTCTCGGTCTCAGCCGCAGAACACTCCAACGAAAGCTGAAAGAGCTTGGCATTTAATTCATTATCCAAAAAACCACATGTCATCCTTAATTTCGAGCATTGAGGCCAGGATCCTGATTCGCCGCAGTTTGTTTTTCATCGTGCTGATCATTCTCACCTTGGGAAACCTATTTACTTTGTTCCGTGGGCTGAACTCTCCGCAGGCAATGGACCAGGCGCAGATCGCCCGCGGCAATGGATTTGTCACCAAAATGATACGGCCGGTTGCATACTATCAGGCTGAAAAAGCCGCCCGTCGCACCGTTTCCTTGCAGGGCTTTCAAGACACCTATCATTCGCCTCTCAACCCCTTGCTCAATGCCGCGGTGCTCAAGTTGATCGGCGGAGACAAAGCCGACGCCTGGCAAATGAGCGAAAATGAAATGGTTTATCCGCTCGATCGGGTCATCGCGACCGTCTCGACCATCTTTTTCCTCGTCGCGATCGGAATCAACTACCTCCTCATTTCACGCATCTTCGACCCGAAGATCGCGGGGGTGTGCGCGATTCTCATGTTGTTCTGCGAGACCTTCTGGAATTATTCACTCAGCGGCCTGCCGCAGATGCTGATGCTGATGCTGTTTTCCTCCGGCCTGTATTTTGCGTATCGTGCAACCGAGGCCGCGACCGAAGGCCGAATCGCAATGACTCCGGCAATCATTGCCGGAATTTTCTTCACTTTGCTGGCGCTGAGCCACTGGATGACGGTGTGGATCTCGCTCGGCTACATTCTCTACGCCGCCATCGCTTTCCGTCCGCGCGGCATTGTCGGCTTGTCGATTCTGGCTCTTTTGCTGATCGCCGGCATCGGCCCGATCATGCGCAATATCGATGTATCGGGAACGCCTTTCGGCACCGCCTTCCTTACGCTTTATAACGGACTTGGAAACGGCACCGAGACCACCGTCATGCGCAACATCGACCCGGAAGCCGATCCGCTCGTGCTCGACGGCCTGATCGCCAAAGTTCTGCGCATGACGCTGCTCCAGGCCACCGACATCATTCCCTTGTTGGCGGGCATTGTCGTCGCACCACTCTTTTTTCTTTCGCTGCTCCATCCCTTCAAGCGCAAGTCGATCGCCAACTTCCGCTGGGCGATTTTCTTGATGTGGATTTCGGCGGCGTTCGGCTTGGCGTTTTTCGGCATTACCACCAAGCCGCTCGATCCCAATCAACTGCACTTGCTCTTCGCGCCGATCATGACCGCTTATGGTTTGGCATTCATTTCGATTCTCTGGAGCCGGCTTGATTTCGTGAGCGCGACGCCCCTGATACAAAATGTCCATCACTACGTCATAGTCGGGATATGTGCACTGCCGCTTGTCTTATCGTTGCCTCAAAAGGTGCGCGTCGGCATGCATTTGAGCAACCGCGGCGGCATTCCCCAGTGGCCTCCTTATTACGCGCCGGCCCTCAACAACGAGAAGATCGGCATCAAAGGCTGGACCACCCCCAAGCAGATTGTTTTCTCCGATCAGCCATGGGCCGTTGCGTGGTATGCCGACCGCATCAGCGTATGGCTCCCGCCAACCCGCGAAGGGTTCCAGAAAATCGAAACACTGGCTGCAGATCTTCAAACTCCCGTCGCGGGCATTCTCATCTCGCCGTCGTCGCACGGTTCCGGCCCGGTCTCCGAAGTGGCGACCCTTTACAAGGATTTTACCTCCTTGGTTTTGGATGGGCGGGTGATCATGGCCACATATCCGCCAGGCACGCCGATCAATGATAAAAACTCCCGCATTCAGGACATCACCCGGCGCTATCCTCACCGCCAGGCGCTCGTTGGCATGGAGATGGTTTACTACAGCGAGAAGGCAAACCGAGACGAAATGGAGATCAACCCGTAAACCCCAACCATGGCACGTCGCAAAACCAGTTCCCACGAGGGCGATTCCGGACCTTCGTTTGAAGAGGCCCTTGCCGGCCTCGAATCGATCGTTGAGGCCATGGAGCATCAAAACCTTTCGCTCGAAGATTTGGTTTCACATTATGAAAAAGGATCAGCCTTGCTCAAACGCTGCGAATCAGTCCTTGATGTCGCCCGCCAGCGCATTGAGATGATCACCCTGCGCGATGAGCCAACCGAATCACTCACCAAAGCCGGCGGCCAAGCCGGTCTCCTCACGCCGTCCGAAATGCCGGACACAACCGACGACGATGACATCCGACTCTTCTAAGCCGCCCGCACTTGGCCCGCTCCTGCAGGCCATCAACTCACCCGATGATGTCAAAAAAGTCGCTGATCTGGATCTGCCGAATCTGGCAGCCGAGATCCGCCATTCGCTCATCACCTCGCTTTCGCAAACCGGCGGGCACCTTGGCCCGAACCTTGGTGTCGTCGAGTTGAGCATCGCGCTGCACCGTGTGTTTTCCACACCCGAGGACAAGTTTGTCTTTGATGTCGCGCACCAAGGTTACGTCCATAAGATGCTGACAGGCCGCGCCGATCGCATCCACACGATCCGCACCTACAAGGGCCTCAACGGATTTCTGCTGCGTTCGGAGTCGGAGCACGATGCATACGGCGCAGGTCACGCTGGTACCGCGCTTTCGGCCGCGCTTGGCATGGCCGCCGCGCGCGACCTCGCGGGTCGCGACAATCACGTGGTCGCTGTTGCAGGAGACGCGGCATTCACTTGCGGTCCGACGCTTGAAGCGCTCAACAACATTGCGGAAACAACGCGCAAATTCATCGTCGTGCTCAACGACAATGAGTGGTCGATCGACAAAAATGTCGGTGCCATCGCCCGTTATTTCAACGCACTGCAAACCCATCACACCTACGCTTCGGTGCGCGCCAAGGCCGCGGAGTTTGTCGAAAAAATCGCCGGCAAAACCGCTCGCAACCTTGCCCATCGCGTGGAAGAGGGCGCAAAAAATCTGCTGTTTCCCAATGTGCTTTTCGAGAAGTTCGGGCTGCGCTACTTCGGCCCGATCGACGGCCATGACATCCCGCTGTTGGTCCGCACCTTCGAACACCTCAAGACACTCAACGAACCGGTCGTCCTTCACATCATCACCGAGAAGGGCCGCGGTTACCAACCCGCGCTCGACAACCCCGGGAAATTCCACGGCCTCGGCACCTATCAGATCGACGACGGCTCCACTGCTGCCGTCAACACTCCTACCTGCTCGGACCTCTTCGGCCGCACCGTCACCAACATCGCCAAAAGCGATCCGAAACTCGTTGCCATCACCGCCGCGATGCCTGGTGGCACGAAGCTCGAGATCTTCAAAAAAGAAGTGCCCGGTCGCTACTACGATGTCGGCATCGCCGAGGAACACGCGGCGCTTTTCGCCTGTGGCCTCGCTACCGAAGGCTTCCGCCCCTTCCTCGCGATTTACTCGACCTTCATGCAGCGTGCCTACGACATGATCATTCATGACATCGCGTTGCAGAACCTGCCCGTGCGACTTTGCATGGATCGCGGCGGCCTCTCCGGCGATGATGGCCCGACTCACCACGGTCTCTTTGATATCGGCTACCTGCGCCACATCCCCGGCCTTGTGCATATGCAGCCGAAGGATGAAAATGAATTTATCGACATGCTCCACACGATGGCCGCATACGACGCCGGCCCTTCAGCCATTCGTTACCCGCGTGGCCCGATCCGTGGCACACCTGTTAGGGAGCAGCGGCAGTTGCTCGAAATCGGCAAGGCCGAGGTTGTTGCCGATGGCACCGATGTCGCGCTCATCGGGCTCGGCACAATGTTTGAAATGGCCGAGCGCGCGAAGGAAATGCTCGAGGCCCAAGGACTTTCGGTCGCGCTCATCAATCCGCGTTTCATCAAGCCGCTCGACGCCGCAGTGCTCGAAACCTACGCCCGCAAGTGCCGCGTGCTCTGCACCTTCGAGGACCACGTGATGCTCCACGGCTTCGGTGCCGCAGTCATCGATCATCTCCACGAGGCCGGCATCCACACGCCGGTCGAGCGCATCGCCTGGCCGGATGAATTCATCGAGCACGGCAAGCCCGAGACGCTCCGTGAACTCCACGGTCTCACCGCTGAAGTCGCCACCAGCAAGGTTCTTGCACGCCTCGCTTGAGAAAACCCAAACCCACACGCCATGTCCGCCAAAGCCACATGGAAAGTCAGCGCAGCGGTCATGGCCAGCCGCGTTCTGGGACTGCTGCGCGAAATGATGTTTGCCGGCCTCTTCGGCGGTAGCCGCTGGATGGATTGTTTTTACCTAGCCTTCAAGGTGCCAAACCTCTTGCGCGACCTGTTTGCCGAAGGCGCGCTCTCGCAGGCATTCGTCACCACCTTTTCCAAGAAACTCAAATCGGAGGGCGAAGCCTCAGCATGGGAGCTCGCCAACAAAGTGATGACGCTCGCCGCCGTGGCCATGGGTGTGATCACGCTCATCGGCGTTGCCGCAGCGCCATGGATCGTCGAGTTTCTCACCTCGCTCTCGCGCTCGAGCTCAACCGCACGCAATTACAACCCGGAGGAAATCGCGCTCACCATCACGATGGTCCGCGTGATGTACCCCTTCATCCTGCTGGTCTCACTCGCCGCGCTGGTGATGGGCATGCTCAACGCACGCAATGTCTTTGGCATGCCGGCGCTGTCGTCGTGTTTTTTCAACCTCGGCTCGATGATCGGTGGCGCGGCGATCGGCTGGTGGATGGATCCGACATGGGGAAAACAAAGCCTCGTCGGATTCTCAATCGGCGTAGTGATTGGCGGCATGGCGCAATTGGCCTGCCAATTTCCCGCGCTGCGCCGCGCGGGCTACCGCTTCGTCGCCGACTTCCGCTGGAATGATTCCGGCGTGAGAAAAATCCTCAAGCTCATGGGCCCAGCGGTGATCGCCTCATCGGTTGTGCAGGTGAATGTGGTGATCAATGCCATGTTTGCCTACGGCGTCGGCGAGGGCGCAGTGAGTTGGCTCAGCTATGCCTTCCGTCTCATGCAACTGCCGATCGGTGTCTTCGGTGTCGCGGTGGCAACAGTGACGCTGCCCGCACTCTCACGCGCTGCGACCGATGGCATCACCGATGATTTCAGAAGCACGCTGTCAAAAGGCCTGCGCCTCGTCGCGTTTCTCGTGCTGCCCTCGTCGCTGGGACTCATCTTGTTGGCCGATCCCATCGTGAGTCTGCTCTACGAGCGAGGTGCCTTCGACGCGCAGGATCGCATGCAAACCGCCGCTGCGCTGCGCGCCTACGCCTATGGTCTGCTTGGCTACGCATGGCTCAAGGTGCTGCAACCGGCCTTTTATGCCGTCGACAAACGCTGGCTGCCAATGATAGTCAGCATCCTCGCGCTGGTGCTCAACCTCGCCTTCAACTGGTTCTTCGTCTTCGTCATGCGCTGGGGCCACGAGTCGCTCGCTCTCACCACCAGCATCTCGGCCACGGTGAACTTCCTCATTCTCTTCATCGCCATGCGCCACTTTGCTGGCAACATCGGCGGTGGTGAACTGATCTCACTGCTCGGCAAACTCTCGTTTGCGGCCGTCGCGATGTCGCTCGTCTGCATCGCCGCCAACCACTGGCTCATGCCCGATCCCGGCAAGCTCTCGATGTGGCACCGCGCGCTCTCGCTCATGGTCACAATCGGCGGCGCACAGCTCGCCTACTTTTCCATCGCCAACCTGATGAAGGTCGCCGAAGCGAAAGAAGCGATCGCCATGGTGATGCGCAAATTCCGCGGGTGAAACGCGAATGTGAAGATCGTGGATCGTGGATGAATCCGCCTCCTCTTCCTCTCCTCTTGAAACTCTACGCCTTTTTCGCCGGCACAATCAGCGTTGGCACCACCGCTTTGCGTAGCATTCCCTCCGCCACGCTGCCAAGCAAGAGGGCCGCAACCGCACCATGCCCGTGCGAGCCGAGCACGACCAGATCCGCATGCTTTTCCTTCACATGATCCAACAACGCAACCAAGGCACCACCTTCGGCGATTTTTGAAACTGCGTTTGGCACATCCTTGCGCACGGTTGCGAGCATTTCACCTAGTCTGAGAACGGCCCGGCGTTTGGCTTCCTCGTGGTAGGCATGCAAGGCGGGAAATTCATCGGGAGTAAAACCGTAAGCCGTGTAGCTTGGCTCCGGCTCAACCACATGGAACAAGCACATTTGCGCGCCAAGCGCCTTGGCAAGCGTCACGCCCATGCTGACCACCCGCTTGGTGGCATCGGAAAAATCAACAGCAACGACAATCGTTTTCATGGCATTATTAATAAAGCACGGCATTTCGCCATTTGCAATCACATGATCAATGAAGATTGCAAATATCGGGATCGAACCGTCGTCGATCAGGATTTGGCAAAAGCCGCTTAATAGTTTCTAATAAGTCCGAAATGATTCGCTTCCTCCATACCCGCATTCGCGTACGCGACCTCGACCGCTCGGTGGCATTCTACAAGTGCCTTGGCTATGTGCCGGGAGAATTCAAGAGCTCGCCCCAAGGCAATTGTTTGGCCTTTCTTTCCTTGCCGGGCAATGAGGTTTTTCTCGAGCTCTGCCACTCGCCAGAGTACACAGCCACCTGCCCTGAGGACCTGATGCACACCGCTCTCGGCGTACCCGACATCATCGGCTACTGCGATGCTGTTGAAAAAGCAGGCATCGAAATTTGGCCTTCTGGTTGGCGCGAAAAATTTTCTTCAGGAGGTCGCAAGATGGCCTTTGTCACCGATCCGGACGGCTACGAGGTTGAAATTCTTGAGAGGCCGTAAATCGGGCTACATTTTCAAGGTGCCTTCGGTGACGCCGAGTTTTTCGATCGCTTCGACATGTTCTAACAGATCGATGGCCCCGGACCGACCCGCGAGTAAATCCTGATACGCGCGGATGGTCTTGGTCGCCGTCGCCTCATCCTCATCAAGCAACTCGACGCGGAATTTCGAAAGCCCAGTCGAGCGCAGTTCATCGAAAAACCGCGCGCCGGTCTGCGCGCGGCCGTTGAAGAGCGTGTTGCGGCAGCCGACATCGGCCTGCAGGCGGTGCAACTGGCCAACACGATCGCGCAAATGCACGACATGCTTTTCGCAGGGCCGGCCGCAGTCCTTGTAAGTCGTGCCACTGCTCAAAAAAGTGCAGAACACGCAGTGCTCCATATGAAACATCGGCATGTGCTGATGAAGTGATAGCTCGAACCACTGAGTCGGCGCGGCGGCAAGCAGATCCAGCACCTGGCCGATGTTAAGATCGTAAGACAATGTTAGGAAATCCAATTCCGCACCTTCCATTAGCACGCGCGCGGTCAGGGGATTGGAGACATTGAGCGAGAAATCACCGGCCTTAATAAAATTGCTACGGTGTTTGTAGTAATTCAGCGCCGAGAGATTGCGCAGCAAGGCGCCATCGGGCGCGGCATTCTCGACGAGCTTGAGGTAGCCGATTTCGCCGGGCTTAAGAATGCGTGGCGTGGCGAGCAGGATTTTGGCATCGCGCTTGCCGACCGAATTTCTGAAAAGCGATACCGCATCCTTGTAGCGACGCGGATCCTCGAAGTCGCAATAGACCAGCTCCACACTACAGGCGATGGCGGCATCAAGCTGGGCAAGGTTGCGGCAAAGCACCGATAGGCGCGCGGCGGCGGCATCGTTTTGTGGCCTGGCGGGCATCACATCCTTGTGTCCGGCGTGGATCACCGCACGCGAAGGCTTTTCCGTGCTCGCAACAAGCTTCGCCACGAGATCGCGGCGCAATTGGTTGAGCGCCGAAAGCGGGAAATGGCAGTCGCCTTCAAGCCGGTTTTCGATCGCCGCCAACTCAAAGTGCGTGTCGCCCAAACGCCCGAGCTGCGCAGCCAGCGTTTCCGCATCGAGCGGACGCTTCGCCGCCGGTTGCAATGCGATTTCACTGCGCACAACGATGTCGCCACAACGCAGCTCAAGCACATCGCCCGGCCTGCCGAACACCTGCAACTCGAGCGGAATTTTTTTCTCAACCGGCCGCGTGTTCTGCCAAAATTTCCGCAACTCGGATTCGAGCTTCGGATCTGATGTCTTGTACACCGTGTGGCCCGGATGGATTCGCTCGAAGTTGATGCCGCTGTAAGTCCGATGAAAAATGATGCGGCCATTTTCCATTTTCCAAATGCGTGCGCCTTGCTCGAGGTCTCGGTTTTCGCCGGCATCAAAAACCACGCCATCGCCGGGCGCCAGCGGCACGCCGGTCGTGTTCGTGAGCTTGATCCATCCCTCGCCACACTCGGCGATCTCGCCCAGAAGTGGTCCGCGTTTTTTTCCGAAGCGCCCATGCGTGAGGTAAGGATGATTCGTCCCCGCGAGCCAGCCGGTCGAGAGTCCGCGAGAAAATGTCATTTCGAGCGCGTAGCGGTCGTGATCGGTGACCTCCGGCGTGGTATCGGCCATCGCCGCATCGAGCGCCTTGCGATAGACCCGTGTGACCGCTGCGACATACTCGGGCGACTTGAGGCGGCCTTCGATCTTGAATGATTTCACGCCTGCACGAACCAGATCTGGAATGAGGTCGACTGCGGCGAGATCTTGTGGGCTGAGCAAATAGCGGCGCTCGCCCATCTCGCGCACTTCACCATCGACGATCAGCTCATAAGGCATGCGACACGCCTGCGCGCATTCTCCGCGATTGGCGCTGCGCTGGCCGAGCGATTCGCTGGTGAGGCATTGGCCCGAGTACGCCACGCACAAGGCGCCGTGCACAAAGACCTCGAGCGGCGTGCGGATTTGTGAGGAGGATTTTTGAAACCGCTCGATCTCACGTACCGAAAGTTCGCGCGCCAACACCGCGCGCTCCATCGGAAAAAGCGATTCGATGAACTCCAAGCCTTCCGGCGAGGTGATCGACATCTGCGTTGAGCCGTGTAGCTCGACATCGGGCGCAACCAAGCGCGCGAGCTTTGCCAAGCCGAGGTCCTGGATGATCAAGGCATCAACCCCCGCGTCGGTGATCAAACGCAGCTGCTTTTCCGCCGCCTCGAGCTCACTGGTGAACACCAGCGTGTTCATAGCGACGAAACCTTTCACTCCATGGCGATGCAGGTAATCCATCAGCTCCGGCAGGTCATCTTCGCCAAAGTTGTCGGCACGCAGCCGCGCATTGAATCGCGGCAGGCCAAAGTAAATCGCATCGGCACCGGCCACCACCGCTGCCCGCGCGCAATCCCAGTTGCCCGCGGGCGATAGGAGCTCGGGATTCTGATCATGCGCCGCCTTGCTGTTCACGCGCCCATTGAACCAGCCTCGCGTGAAATGACCAGCAGAACGCGGCTGTCATTTTCATCGAAACGCGCAACTTTTGTCGAGTTGCATGGTTTGATTGTCATGCTGCCGCAAGCGGATGATTCATGGACGCCTATCGAGGCTGCACACTTGCTGAATCGCGCGGGCTTTGGCGGCGATCCCGAGCAGATCCACAATTTGCACGCGCTCGGTCGCAAGAGCGCGGTGGAGTCGCTACTGGCGGCAAAGGAGGATCCCGATAAATTTTCCGCGCCCGAATGGGCCCATGAAGAAAAAGCATTGGCAGATTTCCGAGAGTCTCGGGATCGCCTTCGCCAAACAAGAATGGAGACTCGAGAGCTGCCGCCCGAAAAAGCCGCAGAGGCCGAAAGAACGCTGATCCACAAAAATCAAAAGTTGAAGCGCAGCCAAGGTCTTGAAGCGCAAGGATGGTGGTTCAAGCGCATGCTCGGAACAAAGGCTCCATTGCGGGAGAAAATGACCTTATTTTGGCACGATCATTTTGCATGTTCGCTGCGAAAGGTGCGTGAGCCGGTATTGATAGTGTGGCAAAACGAACTTTTTCTCAGTCACGCTTTGGGCAACTTCAAAGAACTGACGCACGCGATATTGGTGGATCCGGCGATGATGCGCTATCTCGACACGCAAAACTCAAAGAAGGGTCAGCCGAATGAGAATTTTGCGCGCGAGGTGATGGAATTATTCACGCTGGGAGAAGGCAATTACAGCGAGCAAGACATCCGACAAGCCGCTCGCGCTTTTACCGGATACGAGTTCAGTCCACTTACGGGCAAGGCGCGTCACAACAAGCGCCAATGGGACGGATCTCCGAAAACCGTTTTTGGCAAAACCGGAAATTTTGACGGCGCGGATGTGATCAATCTTGTGTTTGAGCAATCCCATCCCGCGAAATTCATAACGGCAAAAATATGGGAGTTTTTCGTTCATGATGCGCCTTCTCCGGAGTCTCTCGACGCGTTGGCCGACACACTGAGAAATGCGAATTACGAAATCATCCCGCTGTTGCGTGAAATTTTTCTTTCGAAAGAGTTTTATGGCGAAGCGGCGATGCGCACGCAAATCAAATGCCCGGTCCAATTCATTGTGCAACTGTGCAAACAGCTCGATATCGAGATGCCTCCTGTTGGATTTGCCGCCAACGCTCAACAACAACTCGGCCAATCGCTTTTTCTTCCGCCAAACGTCGCCGGTTGGGATTGGGGCAAGGCTTGGATCAATACCAGCACGCTGTTGACGCGCTACAACCTCGCCGGTTTTTTGATCAAGGGCTCTGCCGATGCCGAAATGACCGAAAATCTGCAAGGCATGAAAATCCCTCGCATGGGAAAAGGTAGGCAGACGGGTCGCGAATGGATGGGGCCCGACTTTGAAAGAATTGCTCCCAGGCCGTTGCGCGAAAAGCCTGAGGAATTGGTGGATTCGCTGATCTTTCGGTTTTTCCAAGGCCCGGTTGCGGAAAAGGCGAGGCACTCTTTTGTCGAATATGCAATTTCAAAAAAAGGCGTGATCCTCACCAACAACGAGGTTGCCGAGCTCTGTCATCTAATGCTCAGCACACCTTATTACCAGCTTTGTTAAGTACTGAATTTGATCGAGAATCCAAAAACCGAAAATCCGCAATCTTCCGAATATGAAAACCCGCCGTGAATTCCTCCGCTCGACCATGCTCGGAGCTTCTTCGACATGGACTGTTCCGATGTTTGTCGAGCGCACCTTCGGCCAACTCCACATGGAGGCGAAGGATCTGGCTGTGCAGGCGGTGACCGGCAAGGATGATACGATACTTGTAGTAGTTCAGTTGGCGGGAGGAAACGATGGACTCAACACGCTGATTCCCTATGCCGACGACATCTACCACAAGTCACGGCCGAGATTGGCGAAAAAAGAAAAGGAAATCATCCGCCTTGATGATCATGTCGGACTCAACGCCGCCATGCCATTTCTTGGCTCGCTATACAAGGAGGGAGGGCTTGGCATTGTGCAAGGAGTCGGTTATCCAAACCCGAACCGCTCGCATTTTGTTTCGACCTCGATCTGGGAAACTGGCGACACAAACAACCGATCGGCCACGGGCTGGCTCGGACGCTATTTCGACAATGCCTGTCCCGGCGCGGATCCAACGGTGGGCATGAGCTTCAACAAGACCCAGCCGGAAAGTTTTGGCGCGCTCAAAAACCCTGGCGTGTGTCTGAACTCTCCCGAACTTTACCGCTGGATTCACGGTGGCGGCGAGCAGGCGCAGGCCGAGGAGTTTTTTGCGGAGCTCAACCAACCCGAAGATGAAGATGCCGTCGATGGATCATCGATCGCTATGCCAGCAGGCGGCAAGCCGGGCGGCATCAGCGGTGAAAGCAACCTCGCTTTTCTTGAAAGGATCGCGCTGGATGCGCGTGTCAGCTCAAAAAAAATTCTCGAAATCGCGGCCAAGCATAAAACCAGCGTGAGTTATGACGGCACACCCCTTGCCCGCAACCTCAACCTCGTCGCCCGGATGATCGCCGGCGGCATTTCGACCCGCGTTTATTATGTCAGCCACGGCGGCTTCGATACTCACAACCAACAAGTGAATTCGCATGACCGCCTGCTCGGCCAACTCGACAGTGCACTCAAGGCGTTCTTTGCCGATCTGAAACAGCAAGGCAACGACAAACGTGTCGTGCTCATGACCTTTTCGGAGTTCGGGCGCCGCGTCGCGGAAAATGCCAGCGCCGGCACGGATCATGGCAAGGCGTCCTGCCTTTTTGTTGCAGGTGCAGGCGTGAATAGCGGCCTTCATGGAAAACATCCGAGCCTCAGCGACCTTTCCGAAGGCGACATCCAGCACACTGTCGATTTTCGCAGTGTTTATGGCAGCCTGCTGTCCGATTGGCTGCGAGCCCCCGACCTTAAGCCGATCCTCGGCGCGAACTATCCGAAGCTTGGCTTGATCCGCGCGTAAGCCCCCACCGCTTTCGGCTTTGCCGCTGCAGGAGATGGGTTCACTATCGGCGCGATGCGCGATGACACCCACCGCTGGATTGAGGCCGACCGCGCGCACTGCTGGCATCCGTTCACGCGGCAGGCCGAGTGGTGCGCGCCGGAGCACGAGCCGTTGGTGATCGTGCGCGGCGAAGGTGCGTGGCTGTGGGACTCGGAAGGCCGACGCTATCTCGATGGCAACTCGACGATCTGGACCAACATCCACGGTCACGGACATCCGGCGATCCGTGAAGCGATCGGCAAACAACTCGAGCAAATTTCGCATGTGTCGTTTTTGGGCTTCACCCACCCGACCGCCATCGAGCTCGCGGAAAAACTTTGCGGTTTCTTCCCACCCCACACGCTCGAGCGGGTGTTTTATTCCGACGACGGCTCGACCGCGGTCGAGTGCGCGCTGAAGCTCGCGCTGCAGTACCGCCAGCAATGCGGTGAGCCCGAACGGAAAAACTTCATCGCCTTTGCCGATGGCTATCACGGTGATACGCTCGGCGCGGCATCACTGGGTGGCGTGAACCGGTTTTTCGAGCGCTTCAAAGGCAGCGGCTATGCGGTGCGGCATGTTGATTCGCTCGAAGCCTTGCGCAGCTTGCCAAACAACGAACTGGAAGAGGTCGCGGCCGTGGTGATCGAGCCGCTTATCCAAGGCGTCAACGAAATGCGCCCATGGCCAATCGGCATGCTCGCACAACTTCGCGGGTGGTGTGACGCGCATGGCATCCAGTTGATTCTCGATGAAGTCATGACCGGCTTCGGCCGCACAGGAGCGATGTTTGCCTGCCAAAAAGAAGGCGTGATCCCGGATTTCCTCTGCCTCGCCAAGGGCCTCACCGGCGGCTACCTGCCACTCGCCGCAACACTCACCACCGGCAAGGTGTACGAGGCATTCCTGGGCTCTGCCGACCGCGCATTCTACTATGGACATAGTTTTTCGGCCAATCCGCTTGGCTGCGCCGCGGCACTTGCCAGCCTCGAACTTTTTGAAACCGAAAAAACACTCGAAAAGCTCCCTGCCAAAATCGACCAACTGCGGGTCGGTCTCGCCGATTTGAAAGCAAGGCATCCGTTGGTGCATGAAGTCCGCCAGTGCGGATTCGTCGCCGGCATCGAGCTGCGTCAGGCCGATGGCACGAAGTTTCCTGTCGAGTCCCGCATCGGCGAGCAAGTTTGCTTCGAGGCGCGAATTCACGGCCTCCTCACCCGCCCCATCCTCGATACGATCGTCCTCATGCCGCCACTTTGCACCAGCGTGGACGAGCTCGGTCACGCCCTTGCCGCCCTGGACAAGGCAATTTCGAGAATCCCGCGTTGACAAAGCCTCGGCCCGCCGCTACCAAATCGCTCCCGCGCCATGAGCACGGCGGAGTAGCCAAGTGGTAAGGCAATGGTTTGCAAAACCGTCATCCGTGGGTTCGATTCCCACCTCCGCCTCCAGTCGCGTTGCTCCTTGCGTCTTCGGTGGCTGTGCCAGTTTGCGCTTCGCGGTGGTTTTTGATTTCCGGCAAGCCGAAAGCTGCATTCCCACCTCCGCCTCCAGTCGCGTTGCTCCTTGCGTCTTCCGTGGCTGTGCCAATTTCCCGCTGCTCCCTGCCACTCACAATCTCACCGCAAGGCGCGTCTGGCGGTTGAGCGGGAACTCCTTGGTCACGGCAACCTGTTCACGGCGGTGGATGCCGACGAGCATGCCGACGGCAGCGAGGCTGAAAACGAGGCTAGTGCCGCCGTAGCTGACGAATGGCAGAGGCAATCCGTCATTTGGCAGAAGCGCGGTGGTCACGCCGATGTTCACCATCGCTGGCACGACGATCACGCAGGTTAGTCCAAGCGCGATGCAGCGGCTGAACATGTTGGTGGTCTGCAATGCGATGCCGCAGCCGGAAACCGCGATGGCCACATAGCAAAACACGACAAGCAGCGTGGCGCCAAGACCAAGCTCTTCGCCGACGACTGGGAAAATGAAGTCGATGTGGGCAAAGGTGAGCGTGCCGAATTTTTCCACTCCGTTGCCGAGACCGACACCCCATGGACCGCCATTGCCCAAGGCAAGCAAGGCACGCCATTGCTGCATGCCACGATCGAGCTGGTGCACGGGGTCTTCCAAATTCAACCATGCTACGATACGGCCCCAGCGGTTTTCATTGTAGCGCACATAAAGATAGGCACCGGTCATTGCGGTCAGCGCAGTTGGCACGATGAACCAAAGCCGTGTGCCGACGCAAAACATGATCGCGCCGACCGAAACGGAGAGCGAGAGGGCTGTGCCGACATCGGTTTCGCCGGCGATCAGCAAAATCGGAATGCCCGCAATCATCCCCGGCAAAACAAAGCCGCGCCAAAAGGTTTTCACCTCCGACTGCCAGCGTGCGAACCATGTCGCAAGGCAAATGACCACGACCATTCGCGCCAACTCAGATGGCTGGAACGAGCCAATCACCGGCACGCCGATCCAACGCTTTGAACCGTAAATCGAAATCCCGATGCCGGGCACAAAACACAGGGCCAGTAGCACGCAAATCACGACGAACATCAGTGGCGCTAGCTTGCGATAAAACTCCATCGACAACCTCGATGCGAAGCATGCGGCCACCAAACCGACTCCCACCATGATGGCCTGCCGCTGCAGAAAGTGATAGGGAGCTTCGACTCCCTTCACCCACACGCTGGTACTCGCGAGCATGATTAGCCCGAGGGCGACCAGAGCGGCAACCGCAGCGCAGAGGATGATGGAACAATAGCGGGCCATGTAAAAATGGCAGGATTCAGATCAGGGGATCACCAAATTCGCGCCGGCTTTGAGTTTGGTGGGATCGGTGATTGAGTTGGCGCGCATCAGCTCGTCTTGGGTGACTTTGTATTGCTTGGCGATCTTCACAACCGTATCGCCTTTTTTGACCAGATGAGTCTTGCCCGAAACTTTGCTTTGCTCCGATGCGTTGAGTTTGGCCATTTCGGCCTCCGGGACCATCTTGGCTTTTGGCGCGACGGCCGCACCAACCGGCACGGCATCAACCATGCCGTCATCAACAGGATCAGCCTGGATTGCAACGGGGGCGGGAATGGCCGTATTGGCGATGGCGGCATGATCGGCGGATGAATCAGCAACTTCGGTTTTCTTGGCCGGAATTTTCAGGATCGATCCTTTGCGAATTGCGATATCCTGATTCACTTGGCGGAGGTCGCTTTCCGACACGCCGTATGTTGCGGCGATCGATTGATAGTTTTCGCCATCCTTGGTGATGTGTGTTCCGCTTGTTTGAGTTGGCGCCATGGTAGCCGTTGCAGGAGTAGTCACGGGTTTATCGGCAATCGATGGCGGGATGATGGATCGCGTCACATTTCGAAGATTTTCTTTTGGGCGGCCATCGAGGAAGCGCTGGTGAATGAAGATCAACGCGATCGCGACGATGTGAATGATGAAAATAATGAATAATGCCCGGGAGATTTTGGCACCGTTGGCATCCATTTCCATGCCCGACATGGTGGCGCTAGCGGAAACGCGCTGGCGGCGATTGCGGGTGACGGCGCTGAGGCGATGGAAGATTCCCTTGGGTGCCGGGCGGCGTCTGACGGGAAGTGTTTGGAATTTCATATGGTTGTTCAGTTGAGTTGATGGACGAGATCTCTAAACGCGTCACCGCGTTGTTCATAGCCGGAGAATTGATCAAAAGACGAGGTGCCTGGCGAGAGCAGAATCGTAGAACCTTGCGGCGCGAGACTGCGAGCGACATTCACCGCGTCGGCGAGGATTCCGACCGCTTCGCTGGGCACGGCTTGGGAGAAAAGTTCGGCCAGCGGGCGGGCGATTTGGCCAAATGTCACGCAGGCGAGCGCGTTTTTCTGTAGCAAGGGCAGGACGGGCGAGTAATCGAGGCCCTTATCCTTGCCGCCGGCGATCAGGACCACCGGGCGGACTTGCGAGCGCAGCGCGCTTTCGAGCGCGTGGAGGTTGGTGGCTTTGGAGTCGTTGAGGTACTCGACGCCGTCGAGCGTGCGAATAAATTCGCAGCGGTGCGGTGGCGGATTGTAAGCATGCAGCGCCTCGCGCATCATATCGATCGAAACACCCAAGGCATGGCATGCGGCCATCGCGGCCATCGCGTTTTCCGCATTGTGAAGTCCTCGCAGGAAGCTGTCGCGGTTGAGATCGGCGCAAACTTCGCCGCGATGAAAAATCAAAATTCCGTCGGAGAACCAATCGGCCTCAGGATTGCTTGTGGAAAAGGTGATGGCGCGTGTCGGGAGCTTTGGAAGGTCGCTGCCGAAGGGAATCACCGCGACATCATCGGGCTTGAGGTTTTGAAAGATTCGCAGCTTCGCCTCGCGATACGCCTGCACGGTCGGATAACGATCCATGTGGTCTGGCGCGAAGTTGAGCCACACCGCAACATCGGGCCGCAGCGTGCGGATTGTTTCAAGCTGAAAGGAACTCAGCTCGAGAGCGACAGCCGCAGGCGGATGCGATTGCAAAACAACCTCGGCGAAGGGTGTGCCGAAATTCCCGCAAGGCGTACCGCCAAGCCCCGCGTGTTCGAGAATGCGGCCAATGACGCCTGTGGTCGTGGTCTTGCCGTTGGTGCCGGTGATGCCGACGATTTTTCCATCGTAGTATCGCGACGCAAGCTCCACCTCGCCGATGACCTCGCCCGCGTGCGTTGCAAACGCGGCGACATAGGACCCGTAGGTGTCGATGCCGGGACTCACCACCAGCAAATCGCAATGCACGCCTCGGCCGATTTCCTCGTTCGCATGCGGGTGGATATTCACGCCTTCGGGCATGCCCGCAAAGGCTTCCTCACCGGCGACATCCCAAAGCGACACCTTCGCGCCTTCGCGCAATGCAAGCAGGGCTGCTGCACGGCCGCTGCGGCCCGCACCCAAGATGGCAACATGTTTTTCGGCAAGCGTCATGGACATCAAACGATTTTCAAAATGGCGAGACCGAACAGCGCGAGCATGATCGAGAGAATCCAGAAGCGGATGATCACCTGGCTCTCATGCCAGCCGAGCAGTTCGAAGTGATGGTGGATCGGCGACATCTTGAAGATGCGCTTCTTGCGAAGTTTGAAACTGCCGACCTGCAGGATCACCGACATTGCCTCCATCACAAAGACGCCGCCGATGATGACCAGCAGAAGCTCCTGCTTCGTGCAGATTGCTGCTGTGCCGAGCGCCCCGCCTATCGCGAGTGATCCGGTGTCGCCCATGAAAACTTTGGCCGGGTGGCAGTTGAACCAAAGAAATCCGAAACCTGCGCCAGCCAGCGCCATCAGGAACACTGCAAGCTCGCCGATGTAAAGGTTGTGCGGGATTACAAGGTATTCGACCGCCATGAAATAGTGCCCGGCGAGGTATGCGAGCAACGCGTAGGCTAGCGCGGTGCTGATCGTGCAACCGGTGGCAAGGCCGTCGAGCCCATCGGTTAGGTTCACCGCGTTTGAGCATCCGATGATGATCCACGCGAAAAACGGAATGATGAAGATGCCGAGCTGCAGCAATGGCGTCTTGAAAAGGGGAAAGCAAATTGCATCGATGCCGATGGGCTTTCCGCTACCAAGCATGAAGCCCGCCTCGTTGGTTGCGAGACGCGATGCAGTGGTGCCATAACCTGAAATCTCCGGCTTGTAATAAATGAACAGTGCTGCCACCAAAGCGATCACCAGTTGCCAGAACAATTTCGTACGGCTGCTCAGGCCATCGGATTTTTTCTCGCGCACTTTTTTGTAATCATCGCAAAAGCCAAGTAAGCCGCAGGCCGCCATCGTGCATGCGCAAACCGCCACGAAGGGGTTGAGCGGGCGTGCGCAAATCAAGGTGGCGATGATCACCGAGCCAAGAATCAGCACGCCGCCCATCGTTGGCGTGCCAAGCTTGCCGCCGTGGAGTTCGGCGAGTTTGTGAACCTCCTCCGCAGTGCGCAGCGGTTGGCCGAGCTTGAGCGAAATGAGGCGGCGAATCACGCGCGGCCCAAAGATCAATGACAGGACAAAGGCAAGAATTCCTGCGCCCGCCGCGCGGAAGGTGATGTATTGAAAGAGGTTGAGAAATGAAAACGCATGGGCCCAACCTTGTTGGCCGGCTGCCTTTTCGGCCTCAAAGGCCTGGTACCAAAAATCGTAAATTGCGGGTAACATCAGTGGGGTGGGAATGCGGCGTTCATCACGCGTTCAATGGTGGCTGAGCGGCTGCCCTTGAAGAGTACCGAATCGCCAGGCTTGACCTCCGCCGCGAGCCATTTCGCGGCATCGGCAAGTACGGGAAAATGTTTTGCGCCGCCTGCGCCTTCAGCGATGCCCTCCGCGCCCTCGCCTGCGGCAATCACCACCAGGCCGCGGCTTGTCGCGAGTTCGCCGATCTGGCGGTGAGCCGCAGGGCCATGTGTGCCGAGTTCGCCCATTCGGCCTAGCACGACAAAGCGTCGAGCGCCATCAGCAATCGGTGCGTCGGCCAGCGTTTCGATCGCCGCCGCCATCGACTCGGGATTGGCGTTGTAGGTATCGTCGATGATTGTCACGCCATCAACAACGCGCCGGGCAAGTCGTCCGCTGGAAATTTTCACCTCCTTCAAGCCGGCGGCGATTTCGCACGGCGGCATACCGAGCTTCCATCCAACGGCGGCCGCGAGCAACGCGTTGATGACCATATGACGCCCTGCAACGGGCAAGCAGACTTCGGCGTGGTCTTCGCCTTCGATCACGAGAGTGAAGTGGCTGCGATCTGGCTCGAGCCGCAGATTTTCGGCTCGCACGATTCCGCGGCCATTGCCCACCGACACCAGTGCGGCCTTGGTTCTTTGGCGCAGGAAATCATGGTAATCACAACTGGCGGGGATGAACAGAATTCCATCTTCGGGCAAGGCGCGTGCCAGAGTTCCTTTTTCCTCGGCGATCGCATCGCGCGATCCGAGATGCTCGATATGCGCGGTGCCGATATTGGTGATGATGCCGTATTTCGGTTGCGCGATCATGCACAAGGGCGCGAGTTCGCCCGAGTGGTTCATGCCCATTTCCCAAACGGCGGCCTGATCTTCCAAAGTCGTCGCGAGAACGGTGAGCGGCACGCCGATGTGGTTGTTGAGGTTGCCCTTGGTGGATGACACGCGAAAACGCCGCGACATCACCGCAGTGGTGAGATCTTTTGTGCTGGTCTTGCCGTTCGAGCCGGTGATGCAGACCACCGGAATGTCAAGCTGCCTGCGCCACCAGTAAGCAAGGCGTTGCAATGCCGCGAGTGTGTCGGGCACCACGATCACCGCCGCGTTCGCAGGGCAATCAGCGCTCCATCGATGCACAACGACGAGTGCCGCACCGGCGACCAATGCATTCGACGCGAAGGCATCACCATCGAAGGTTTCGCCGCGCAGCGCAAAAAATGCGCAACCCGCAATCAGTTTGCGCGTGTCGGTCGAGACGCCGGCGCACACAATCGCGTCCGGATTTCCTGCGGTGACATCCGCGCCGAGGACCTCTGCGATCTGTTGGGCGCTGAGCGGCTTCATCGGTTGGCGGAAATGGTTTGGGCTCTTTCTCGTAATGCCTTTGAGGCATGCTTGCGATCGTCGAACTCGATAACGCGATCGGAAAACTGCTGGCTGGTTTCGTGGCCCTTGCCGGCGATGAGAATGATGTCGCCAGAGAGCGAGTTTTGCACGGCGAAGGAAATCGCTTCGGCACGATCGGGAATGGCAAGGTGGTTTTTTGTGCCGATGCCCGCTTCGATATCGCGCAGGATGGCGAGCGGATCTTCCGATCGCGGATTATCGGAAGTCAGCACACAGGCATCGCTGTGGCGTGCGGCCGCAGCGGCCATCAGCGGACGCTTGCCGCGATCGCGGTCGCCGCCGCAACCGAAGACGGTGATGAGTCGGCGGGGGTTGAGCTCTTTGAGTGTGCGGCAGGCATTTTCCAGTGCGTCGGGCGTGTGGGCATAATCTACAAAGACTGTCGCACCGCCGGCATTTCCGACATTTTCCATGCGACCCGGAACTTGTGGCGCAGTTGCCACCGCCGCCACCGATTCGCGCGGGCGAATGCCACAGGCATGAGTGGCCGCCAATGCGGCGAGCAAATTGTAAGCATTGAAGCGACCGATCAATGGCGCGCGCACAAGATACGATTTTCCTTTGGTGGAAAGCTCGAATTCCATGCCGCGGGCGGACTGCGTGAAATTGTTGGCGCGGAAGTCGCAATGAACGCCGAAGCCAAAACGGATGATCGCCATTTTGCCATCCAGCTCTGCGGCAAGTTCGGCACCATAGGCATCATCGGTATTGATCACCGCCACCGGCTTCTTGCCTCGCGGGTTGGTTGCAAGTGCGTGAAACCAATCGGCCTTGGCTCGAAAATACGCATCCATCGTGCCGTGATAGTCGAGGTGGTCCTGGCTGAGATTGGTGAACACGCAGGCATCGAAGCCAATCGCGGCCACCCGTTGCTGGTGGATGCCGTGAGAGGAAACTTCCATCGCCATTCCACGACATCCGTGGTCGCGCATCTTGTTGAGCAATTGCGACAAAACAATTGGATCGGGCGTAGTGTGCGTGGCGGATGAGGCCGTTTCTCCATCGTCGACCAGCACGGTGCCGAGCAGGCCTGCTCGATGCCACTCGGTTTTCATCACATGATGAATGAGAAACGCGGTGGTCGTTTTTCCATTGGTGCCAGTCACTCCGGCCATCGCAAGATCGCGCCATGGATGACCTGCCAATGCTGATGCCAGTTCGGCAAGCGCGGCGCGGCTGTCGGGCACTTGCAACCATGCCACTTGATTTCTCAAGTCCGTTGGTGGCGCGGTTTCGGCAAGGATTGCCGTTGTTCCTGCAGACAGTGCATCTTCGATAAAGCGATGGCCGTCGGTTGCGGTGCCGCGAATTGCGGCAAACATTACGCCTGGGCCCGATTTTTTGGATGATGCGGTGAGCGAGTGGATCTCCGCGTCCATCGGCCCGGAGGCGGTGACGCGTGCAAGACTGGCGACAAGTTGATTTAGAATCATGGGTTGGCGACCTTCGCCAGCGGAGTGTTCACTGGTTCGGTGGGCGGGAGGTTCAAATAGGTGGCGGCGCGCGCGGCGATGCGGCCGAAAGCTGGTGCGGCGATGGTGCCGCCGTAGCGCGTAACTTTGTTGGTTTTTGGATCGTCGATCACTACAATGCCAACAAAGGCCGGATCATTTGCCGGTATCATGCCGGCAAACGAAACCGTGTAACTGTTGTTCAAATAACCGGGACCATTCGGGTTATGGCGTTTGGCGGTGCCGGTCTTGCCCGCAACCTTGTATCCAGGAACGGCGGCCAGAGTTGCGGTGCCTCCCGGCTCGATGGTTTTGATCATTGCTTCGCGCATTTGCTTGGCTGTCTCGGGCTTGAGCACCCGGCAAATTTCCTGCTCGGGAAAGGTTTCCACCACTGTGCCGTCATTTGCGACGAGCGACTTGACGAGTCTTGGTTTGAGCAACCTTCCATCGCCGCCAATGACCGAATACGCGCAAGCCATTTGCAGCGGCGTCACATTGAGCGCATAGCCATAACTTGCACGCGAGAAATCGACAGGGTTGTTGGTATTGCGTGCGATGCCCGAGCTTTCGCCTCCGAGCTCGATGCCCGTCTTGCTGCCAAAGCCCCAGCGTTGGACATATTCGTAAAATCGCTTGGCGCCCAGTTGGCGTGCGAACTTGTATGTGCCGATGTTGCTGGATTTCGCAAGCACCCCTTCAAGCGTCAATCCGCCATAAGGATGGTGATCCGGCACACGGACATTACCTTCGACATACAGGCCATTGTGGCAGAAAACCTGCGTGGCTGGTTTGGCCAAGCCCTCGTTGATAACACCCGAGGTGGCGACAATTTTGAATGTGGATCCAGGTTCGTAAATCGCCTGAGTGGCAAAATTGAAACCGTTTTCCGCAATGTCCTTGCGTTGGTTCAAATCAAAGTGCGGCCTGCTGGCCATTGCGAGAATCTCTCCATTTTTCGGATTCATCAAAATGACGGCCCCGCGAACCGAATTGAACTCCGTAAGACATGCGTCCATTTCCTCTTCGACAATCGCCTGCAGTCCCATGTCGATGGTCAGCTGCACATTGAGTCCGGCACGCGGTGGCAAGAGGCTGCCCGAGTCGCCCGGCACGACCAACCCCCGCGCGTCGCGATGGTGTTGGCGCCAACCGTCGCGACCGGCAAGGTATTCCTGCATTGCGGCCTCAATGCCGAAGCGGCCGACGACTTTCGTCTCGGCTTTGCCGACTTCGTTGATTTTCTCGACCTCGCCGGTGAATCCGATGAGGTGCGTTGCAAGATTTGGCGCGGTGTACCAGCGTTTGATCGAGTTTTGGAACTCGAAGCCTTGGATCCAGTTCTTGTCGATCGTTTCACGCAGGCTGTTGGCGATATCCTCGGGCAGGTCTTTCGCGATCGGAATCCACTTGCCTTTGCTCGATTTGATTTTCTCCAACAATTCCGAATGCTTCATGCCAAGCGGCCTTGCCAAAATGCTTATGGCATAATCGCGATGATCTCGGATAATTTTATCCGCCGTGTCGCGAACGAGAATTTCCCCGCGCAGACTTTGGATCTGCCGGCGTTGCGCCGCGGGATCCAACTGGTCCCAACCGTCAGCCGTACTCGCTTCCTTGCAGGCAACGCCAAAGCTCGCAAGCTTCTGATCCATGAAATGATTCCAGTCGAGGAAAAGCGTCGAGACCGGAATGCTCTTGGCGATGGGCTCTTCCCGGCTGTCGACAATCATGCCTCGCACGGCAGGCAATTTCTCGATGCGGTGAAATGCTTTGCGTGAACTTTCCGCGTAACGCTGGCGATTGACCAACTGGATCTGCACAAGCCGCCACGAGAGCACACTCAGCCCGATCACGAGGATCGTAAGGAGGGCGAAGCAGCGGGCTTGGAACGTTGAAATCACGAATCAGGGTGCGGCGGACGCAACGGCGCGCGGATCGGTTTGGGTGGGGTTGACTTCTTCAACGATTGCGCTGGAAATCGGTATGAGGCTCGATCCGTTTTCGGCGAGTTGTTTGCGGATCACGAAACGATTGAGCAGTTGGTCCATGCGCATTTGTGTGGTTCGCATATCGAGGCGGCTTTGCTCGATGCGGCGATCAATGGCGTCAAGATCGCGGTTGGCCTGCACTTGGCGGTTTTTGTAATAGACATGAAGCACTCCACCGCCGGCGGCTGTTGCCGCGCAGAGGATCATGGCGACAAATACCGATGCGGGTGTGCGGGTTTCGTTGCGACGGCGGTTCATGGCGTTGTCTCAAGGAGGCGCGCAACGCGCAGCTTGGAACTGCGTGAGCGTGGATTGGCTGAAATTTCCTCGGCCTCGGGCGCGATGGCTTTGCGGACGAGGAGTTCAAACTGAAGATCGGGATTCGGACGCGGCGCGGGCCAGCCCGGTTCATCAATCAAAGGTGTCGAGCGGTGGCGCAAAAAGCGTTTCACCATCCGATCCTCAAGGCTGTGGAAAGTGATCACCAAAAGCCTGCCGCCAGGTTTCAACACCATGGGTGCGGCGGCCAGCGCGGCTGCGAGCGATTCGAGCTCTTCATTGACCGCCATGCGAATCGCTTGAAACGCACGCGTTGCAGGGTGGATGCGGCCTTGGCGGCCAATCGCCGCTTCGATGCATGACGCGAGCTCGAGCGTTGTGGCGAATGGTTTCACTTCGCGTTGTTTTACCAACGCCGCCGCAATACGCCGTGCCTTGGGCTCTTCGCCAAATTCAAACAAGATGCGCGTTAGCTCGGCTTCGCTCGATTGGTTGACCAGCTCGGCCGCCGTGCGCGGACTCGATGGGCCCATCCGCATGTCGAGCGGGCCTTCGCGCATGAAGGAAAATCCGCGCGCCGCGGAATCCAACTGACGCGATGAAACGCCCAAATCCAGCAGCAAGCCATCGGCCTTGCGGCCGGCTTTGATCGCTGGGATCTCAAGCAAGTTGGAAAAATTTCCCTCCCATGTTGAAAAATGCGAACCATAGCCAGCCAGTCGCGCGCGCGTGTGTTCGAGGGCCTCGGGATCACGATCCACGCCGAGCACCTCCGCGCCGGCCTTCAGAAACATCTCGCTGTGACCACCACCGCCAAGCGTTGCATCGATGATGAAATCGCCCGGCTTGGCATTCATCCATTCAGCAACTTCCGCAGGCAGAACTGGCAAATGGTATGCGCCTTGGGCAATGTTTTGCGTCGCGTCTTTTTTCCGTGTCTCCGACATCATGTCGCCGTGAAACTCGCCCGCGGCGCGTGAAGTTTGGTTTGCGTTTTCGCGAGTTTTTGAAAGCCACGATAGCCGCGCGGACAACCAGCCGGAAGCCGCGCGGACCATCGCATCAAAAGACGCCGGATGCTCCGTCCCGGGAGATCGCAGGCGTCCGTCCTTGAAAGTCCCCGGACGCCGCGCCACCAACCAGCCAGGTGTGGCGCGGACATCCGTTGCGTTGTCAAAACCCCTTGCCGTCCCGGGCGCGGAGTTTTGTGTGACAGGAAATTTTTTCAATGCCCCCACCGAGCGCAGACCGCGAGCTTCACCGATCGGCATGCAGGCCGCCTCGTTGATTGGCGCGGATGATGTGAGCCACATGATGGATTGCTCGTGATGGGGTTGATGAAAGGGTGATCAGAAAATTCCAAGGTCGTCGTTTTCGTCTTCGCGCGTCTCGATGTTGAGCGCGCGCTCGAAGTTCGCTTTGCTCCAAATTTCGAAATGAATGCCACGGCCGGCCAACACGACTTCGGAGTCGGCCTGGATGCCGGCCTTCTCGCTCAGGTCCTTCGGCACCAGCAACTTGCCCTGCTCGTTGAGGGACACCTCGCGGCACAACATCGCCAATTTGCCCAGCAACTTGCCTTTCTCGACCGGGCTTTTGTCGCTGCCCTGGATCAAGGCGACCTTTTCGCCATAGGCCTCATGGCTCAGCACCTTCACCAAGGGCATGTCATGCTCCTTGGAAAACAGCAAAAACAGGACGCCACCGGCCTCCGGACGCCATGCCGTCGGCACGGAAACCCGAAACTTGGGGTCCATCTTGTAGGGAGTGAATCCCTTGTATCGCTGATAATTGCTGCTCACGACGAAGCCCGAATGACTCTCGGGTGGTGATGAAATACACTAAAATACACTCAGCCGACAAGAAAAAATGAGAGCTACCACAAGATAATTTTATTCCTTTGATTATCAGATACTTACAAATCCAAATTCAAGCAATTTTTCTAAATTTTCTAGCCCTGTTGGTCTAAAATTTGAAAAAATTAGACCATTTCAAGAAAAATTAGGGCCTAATTTCAAGCTTTTCCACCGCTGGTGTACTTAGCCAGCACCCTGGTGGACTCAGGTGGAGGGCCGACCGGGCGGTGGGATTCTTTTACTTCGCACGCATCACCCCCAGCGGCGAGGGTGTGAGTTGTTCCGCCGCTACGGCGCGCAGCGAGGCGATGGTTTTTTCCGGATCGAGCCGGTTGAGCGGATAAAGCGAATATCCGCCGCCGATGTCGACGCCGTGGCTCTCGCGCATCTCAAAATGCAAGTGCGCCGGATAATAGCCATTCGCCGTGCCGACCGCGCCGATGCGCGATCCGCGCGCGACGAGATCGCCGGGCTTCACATCGATGCGATCGAGATGAGCGTACATCGAATGCAGTGATCTTCCGTCTGGCGCGCGATGCGCGACAAGGATCAGCTTGCCCCAACCGGGCGAGGGTTCGGCCGCGTAGAGCACGAGGCCGTCGGCGACGCAAAAAACCGGATCGCCAAGATCGGTGTTCATGCCGCCGATGCCATTGAGATCGTCGCCGGTGTGACGCCCGCCGCGTTTCTCATTCATCTGCCAAAATTTCTGCGCATTGTAGACCAGCGCGCCGTGCTCAGAGCCGAGAGGCAGATCGAAACGCGTGGCGCGCGGCACCATCGCCGCCTGCCACGCCGAGAGGGTGTGGAAGCGGAAATCCGGCTCGCCTTGTTTGGGCATTTCTAACGGATCATCCGCGCTCTGCAGTCCGCCGGGGCGCAGGGAAAACAAGCACTCGGGCCGCCACAACCAAAGCCCGGCGATCACCGCAAGGAACAGCAAAGCCAATAAGATCCACGCATTTGCTTTCCGCCGATTCACCGCAGAAAACTGAACCCGCCACGCCCATAAATCAAGCCAGCCGCGATAAATCCCTTTCCATCTTTGACAATCCGCCGACGGGCAGACACTTTCGCGCCGCAAACCAGCAACCACTCACATCATGGCTTACGATCTCATTGTCATTGGTGGCGGCCCTGCGGGCTATGTCGCCGCCATCCGCGCCTCACAACTTGGAAAATCCGTCGCTTGCGTCGAAGCCGACCGCGCCGGTGGCACTTGCCTCAACTGGGGCTGCATCCCGACCAAGGCACTTCTCAAAAATGCCGAGCTCTACCACACGCTCAGCCACAAGGCCGCCGAGTTCGGACTCAAGATCGACGGGCTCTCTTACGACTGGTCGGCCGTGGTCGGTCGCTCACGGAAAGTTTCCGACAAACTCGCCGGCGGCATCGAGTTCCACTTCAAGAAAAATAAAGTCGATTATGTCCGCGGCTTTGGCTCGATCGAAGGCACCGGCAAGGTCAGCGTGAAGGCTGCCGACGGATCGGTCAAAACCCTTGAAACCAAGGACATTCTCATCGCCACCGGTTGCAAATCGCGCGAACTTCCAACGCTGCCCTTCAATGGCAAGTCGGTGATCGGATCCAAGGAAGCGATGACCCTCGCCGAGCAACCGAAGGAAATGATCATCATCGGCGCAGGCGCGATCGGCGTCGAGTTTGCCTACATCTACAACGCCTTCGGCACCAAGGTCACGCTCGTCGAAATGGCACCGCGCATCCTGCCGGTCGAGGATGATGAAGTCGGCGACGCGCTCGAAAAGTCGCTCACCAAGCAAGGCATCCGCTGCCTTACCAACACCAAGATCACCGCGCAAAAAGATCTCGGCACGCATGTCGAACTCACGGTCGATGGACCAAAGGAAAAAGGCACGATCAAGGCCGATGTCTGCCTCGTCGCCATCGGCATCCAGCCGGTGCTGCCTGGCGGCACGCAACCCGCCCT
>CAZXHZ010000024.1:0-7306 GCA_964639755.1 uncultured Luteolibacter sp.
GCCCTTCCAGAAGCAGGTCGTCGCCGCCGATTGGATGGTGATGCCGCGCTCGGCTTCCTGTTCCATGAAGTCCATGGTGGATGCGCCGTCGTGCACTTCGCCGATTTTGTGAATCTTGCCGGTGAGCTTGAGAATGCGCTCAGTGGTCGTGGTCTTGCCGGCATCGACGTGGGCGAAAATGCCGATGTTGCGGTATTTGGTGAGGTCCTTCATGCCTTGAATGTGCTGTGGGTTGTCGTTACCGGATTTGGTGTGGGGGCGAATTGCTATGCAGGGCGCAGATTTTAGCAATCCCGGAATCGGAGAAATTCGCGGAAAATTGCCGATTTGGTATAATTTGCATCGGTTCCTGCTTGCTTCGCCTCCCGCAGACGCCTTGTTTGCCTCGATGTCCGATGTCTCGGCAAAGATGTTGACGCGTGTGCCGCGTCTTGCCGGCCTGCAGCCGCCGGAAGTGGCCAGCCAACTGCGCCACTTGTCGGGCATGGTGTTTTTTGATTCGGCGGGCCACCTGCCGTCGAACTCGGATCGCGTGGTTTCGGTCATCGCCGCCCGACCCGAGCGAATTCTCAGTGGCTCGATTCATTTGGCCACCGACCGCACGGTGCTGGCTCAAGCGCTTGGCGATGGAGCCTCCGCGCAAGGTGACACCGGATTACCTGCGGGCGGACTCTGCGGATGGGTCGACTATGAGGGCGAATTCGTCTTCGGCGACTATCGCGAAATGCTGGTCTTTGATCATGCGGATGAAAGTTGGTGGGAAATCGGCCGGCTTTCGGCAGAGCTGCGTGAGTCGCGCGACGCGCCCTTTGCGATTGGTGATTTTCATGCGTCGACCAGCCGCGAGGACTTCATGCGCAGGGTCGAACGCGCAAAGGAATGGATCGCTGCCGGCGACATCTATCAGGTGAATCTCGCGCACTCGTTCGAGGCAAACATTAACGGCGGCTCGCTGTTTCCACTCTATCTCTCGCTGCGCGAAAACTCACCCGCACCGATGGCCGCATGGCTCGCGCTCGATGACCGCGAAATTCTCAGCTCTTCGCCTGAAACCTTTTTGAAAATCTCCGGCCGCGGCATCGAGACAAAGCCAATCAAGGGCACCCGCCCGCGATTTCACGATCCGGATGAGGACCGGCGCTCGGCCTACGAACTTCAAACCTCGGCCAAGGAAATTGCCGAGCTGGTGATGATCACCGACCTGCTGCGCAACGACCTCGGCCAAGTCTGTGAATTCGGCAGCGTCGAGGTCAGCGAAATGCTTCAGCTCGAAACGCTGGCGCAAGTCCACCACCTCGTTTCCACCGTGCGCGGCACGCTACGCGCAGACATCGATGTGATCGAGGCCCTCGCCGCCTGTTTTCCCGGCGGCAGCATCACCGGCGCGCCGAAAAAACGCGCGATGGAAATCATCCTTGAGCTCGAAAGTTCTCCCCGCGGAATCTACTGCGGCGCGGTCGGCTGGCTCGGCTTCAATGGCGAAAGCTCATTCAACATCGCCATCCGCACGCTGGCGCGAAACAAGGAACGCCTGAGCTATCATGTCGGAGCTGGCATCGTCGCGGATTCGGATCCGCAAAAGGAATACGAAGAAACCCTGCACAAAGCCGCCGGCATCCGCGCGAGCTTGGAGAGATGCAAGCTCTAGTACCCGCGCGGGTGGCGCATGAAGTGGCCTTTGCCTTGGCGGGTCTCGGGTTTCCAGAGCGGGCCTTCGGATGAGCCGCGGCCGCCGGTGTCGAGGCGCAATCCAGCAACAGTCATGAAGACATGACCGTCACGAATGTAGAGGGTGATCCAGCGGCCTTCGCCTTTTTTGCCATATTTGAAAAATGCTTTCGAGTGCAACGAGCCTTCCATGAGGCCGGCCTCGCGCAGCACATAAGAAACCGTGCCGGAGCAATCATAGCCGCTGTCGTCGTGAAAGGCATGACCGCCGCCCCACTTGTAGGGTTTGCCCTGAAGGCGGTTGCCAGCGGCAATCGCTTTCTTCACCGCTCGCGGCGCATTGCGCGGCGCATAGGCGATGCCGTCTTTCAACATCGCGGTGCGGCCATGCTCGAAGCGATAGCTCACCGGCTTGCGTGCCTTAACCTGACTCGAACACGAAGCCAGTGACGCAATGAGAAATGCGGCGAAAAAAATCCTGTGCAGCAGACGCTTCATTGACTGCAAGCTTAGGCAAAAATAATGCCGCGTGTAAATCACCGGGGCGTTTGACGCGAAAGAAATTCCACCGCTTGCGTGAGCGCGCGGGCACGGTGGCTGAGGGTGTTTTTCACCTCATCACCAAGCTCGGCAAAGGTCGCGGCGTGGCCCTTCGGCACAAACAAGGGATCGTAACCAAAACCCATCGCACCCCGCGCATCGGCGATGATCTCGCCTTCGACCGTGCCGCTGAAATTCGCGACTTCGCTGCCGCCTTTTGCGAGCACCATCGTGCAGCGAAAACGCGCGCGGCGCTCGGCCTTGCCTTCCATTTCGCGCAGCAGGCGAGCATTGTTCAACGCATGATTGCCTTCCTCGCCGCCAAAGCTCGATGACCACACGCCCGGTGCGCCACCCAGTGCGTCGACTTCGAGGCCCGAGTCGTCCGAAAGCACCCAGCCGTCAATCACGCGACTGATCCCCTCGGCCTTCAGCCGCGCGTTTTCGAGAAAGGTCGTGCCGGTTTCCTCGATTTCCGGGCATTCGGGAAACGAGGTGACATCGAGCACTTCGAAACGATCGCCGATCATCGCGCGGATCTCGGCGGTTTTGTGGGCGTTGCGGGTGGCGATGATGAGGCGCGGCGCGGAATCCATGGGCGGAATTGAACGACATTCTCTGCCCGACGCGAATCATTAAGACAAATTTCCGTGGAGGCGGCGTTGACATGACATGAAAGCAGTAACCTGGCTTGCCTCATTCACCGTCGGCGTCGCATCACTCGCCGCTCCCGCCTTTGCCAATACGCTCGAAGGCTGGTCGACCGACCTCGACAAGGCGATTGCGGATGCCAAGGCCGGCAAGAAGAGCGTGCTGGTCGAGTTCACCGGATCCGACTGGTGCCCGCCCTGCATCGCGATGCGCAAGAACGTCTTTTCAAAGAAAGAATTCGTTCAAGCGGCATCGAAAAATTTCATCCTCGTCGAGCTCGATTTCCCAAAGGGCGACAAGGCGCTTACCGAGAAAAACAAACCGCTCGCGGAGAAATACAAGATCGAGGGACTTCCCACGGTGATACTGGTCAATTCCGAGGGCAAGGAATTCGATCGCTTCTTCGCTTCGGAATACCCGAAAACCGAGGACTTCCTGAAGCATCTCGACGAGTCGCTCCAGAAAAAGGATTCGAACTAAATCGACGCCTCAAGGCTCAGGGTTTTCGACTCCGAGGATGCGGTCAAGTTCCGCAACGCGCTCCCATGGACAGCGTTTGCGCTGGTATTTTTTCCACACGATGTCGCGCAGCTCGGCCCATACTTCCATGGGCGGATTTTCCAGCCTGTCCCAAACCGGATTGCGCTTTTGTTGCGTAGTCAGAATCGTCCAGCGGCCACTCATGTAATTGCCACGATAGTAACGCTTACCGTCTTCTTCATTGAGATTCCACTCGTGACTCTCCATGCCGCCACCATGTGACGAAGCACGACGCGACACAAGCGAGGAATGGCGCTTCGCCATTCCAAAATCAGCGCATTTGGCAAAATTTTCCCAAAATTCATTTCTTTGCAAAATCAATCCGCTTGATCACACAGGGCTCCGCATGGATGGATGTGTTGCGATAGAACATGTCGAATCACCGAAAGCAAATGATCCGCCTGACTTGGAAGCGCTTCCTGGGCGCTCTCCGGGCTCTTGCGCGCTCTGAAGAGGGCTCGCGGGCGGCAGTCTTTGCCGGGATCTTGATCGCCATGATGATCGGCATGAACGGCCTAAATGTGCTCAGCAGCTATGTCGGACGCGATTTCATGTCGGCAATCGAAAATCGCAACATCGGAGCCTTTCGCACGCAGGCTCTGCTGTATGCGGTGGTCTTTGTCGCTTCAACGATTGTTGCAGCATTATTTCGTTTCACCGAAGAGCGCCTTGGCATTTTGTGGCGCCGCCAGCTGACTTGGCGTCTCGCCGAGACCTACCTCAGCGAACGGGCTTATCATCGGCTAGACTCCGCAACCGGCGTGGCGAATCCCGACCAACGCATTACCGAGGATGTGAAGGCTTTCACAACCACCACGCTTTCCTTCATGTTGCTCATCATCAACGGGACGCTTACGGCGATCTCGTTCTCCGGCGTGCTTTGGAGCATCAGTCCGCGCCTTTTTGCCGTCGCTGTGGTCTACGCATTTTGCGGATCAATGCTCACCGTCTGGCTCGGCAAACCGCTCATCCGGCTCAACTACAACCAGCTCGACATGGAGGCAAACTTCCGCGCCGACCTGATCCATGTGCGGGAAAATTCCGAATCAATCGCGCTCGCTCATCGCGAGGGCCGATTCAAAAATCGCCTGAAATCAAGACTCGACGACCTGACGCTGAATTTCCGCAAGCTTATCCGCGTCAATCGCAACCTCGGCTTCTTCACCAATGGTTACAACTATTTCATCCAGATCATCCCCGCGCTGATCATCGCGCCAATGTTCATGATCGGCAAAGTCGAGTTCGGTGTCATCACGCAATCGACGATGGCATTTGCCACGCTGCTCGGAGCTTTCTCATTGATCGTGACACAGTTCCAATCGATCTCCGCATTCACCGCGGTGACCGCGCGCCTGCACTTGCTCAACGATGCGATCGAGAACGCGCACGAAAACAAACCATGCTCGATCCAAATCGACGAAGAACCCAACCGCGTGGCCTATCAGGACCTGACGCTGTGGAATGCTGACAAGACGCGTGCCTTGGTTCGCAACCTCAACCTTGAGATCAAACGCGGCGAGTGCTGGCTCATTTCCTGCATCGACGATGCGCCCAAGCTCGCGCTGTTTCGCGCCACGGCCGGCGTGTGGGAATGCGGCGGTGGCCGCGTGGCGAGGCCGGACCTCGACAACATTTTGTTTTTGCCCGAGCGCCCCTACCTGCCGCCCGGCACGCTGCGCGACCTCTTGCTGCGCACCGGCATGGAAAAGGTGACCAAGGACGCGGAAATCCACAAGGTGCTTCAGGAGCTGGGGCTTGATGAAACGATTCGCCGCGTCGGAGGTCTCGATGCCGACCGCGATTGGGACGATGCCTTCTCGATCGGCGAACAGCACCTGCTCTCGGTCGCGCGCATCTTTTTGGCAAAGCCCGCATTCGTTTATCTCGACCGACCGGGAAGCTCGCTGCCGAAGTCGCGAATTTCGATGATCCTCAACAAGCTCATCAGCCAAGGCATCGGCGTGGTGATCCTTGCCAAAAATGGCGAGGCCGGCGTGGACTACGACGCCTGCCTCGAGATCCACGAGGAGGGCAAATGGGAGCTCATGCCCGGCTCAAGCGCCAAGGCCATGGCCAATCACGCCGCCTTGCGCGACCTGAGCTGCTGAGGCCGAACCTGCGCCTGTCGAGCGCTCCTTACGACAGTCGGGCCTCGAAGTCATCGTAGCGGAACTCGCGGATCACCTCGACCTCGCCGTTTTCGTGCTGCAGCGCGATGGCCGGATGCTTGACGCCGTTGAAGGTGGTCGTCTTGACCATCGTGTAGTGCGCCATGTCGTCGAAGACCAGCGTATCGCCGACGCGCAATGCGCGCGGAAACGAGTAATCGCCGATCACATCGCCAGCGAGACAGGTTGGACCTCCAAGTCGATAGGTGTGTGATGCTTCGAGCGATTTGGGCATCGCACCCGGCGCGGATGGATCGCCCGCAAGATGGTAGTTTTCATTTTTCAACATCACCGCAGGCCTGCCAGTCGACGCGCCGGGATCGACGAGGTAAACATCCGGGCGATAAGGCATTTCCATCACATCGGGCATGTGGGCGGTGGCGGAAATGTCGAGAATCGCAAGGTGGTGGCCGGCGGACTTGAAGACATCCATCACCGTCGCGCGCAGCACGCCGCTGTGAATCGCGACAGCTTCGCCGGGTTCGAGCCATACCTCGACGCCAAATTTTTCGCGCGCCTCGCGCACAAGCCGGATCAATCGCTCGCGATCGTAGAACGGCTTGGTGATCCAGTGGCCGCCGCCCATGTTGAGATAGGTGAATTGCGGCGAGCGCAGCAGGTGGCCGAATTTTTCATCGACGGCAACCAGCGTTTTTTCGAGGTCGTCCGAATTCTGCTCGCAGAGCGTGTGAAAATGCAGGCCGGAAATGCCGGTGAGGTCGGCGTCGGCGAGTTGGTCCGCCGTGATGCCAAGTCGCGAGCCTGCGACGCAGGGGTCGTAGATCGGCGTGTGACCGGTGGAGCATTCGGGATTGATGCGCAGGCCGCATTGCAATTCGCCGCTCGCAAATCGCGGATGCGCCATCACTTGATTGCGAAAGCGAAACCACTGCGACAGGGAATTGAAATCAAGATGGTGGGTGAATTCGCAGAGCGCTGTGATGTCGGCCTCGTCGTAGGCCGGCGAATAGGTGATCACATGCTTGCGGAAATGCTCGCGCGCAAGCGTCGCCTCCCACAGGCCGGACGCGCAGCAACCATCGAGATCATCGCGCAACGCAGGAAATGCCTTCCAACAGGAAAACCCCTTGAGCGCAAGGACCAGGTGACAGCCCGCCGCCTCTTTAACCTCGCGGAGAATGGCGCTGTTGCGTTTGAGGGCGGCGATGGAAACAACAAACATGGGAAGTGTCGGAATCAAGGCCCAAACCTCTCGTTGGTCGAGAGGATTTTCAATCCACTCATCACACGCGTATGACATGATCATAAGCAGCAAGAGGCAAAGAGAGCGCACGAGTGGTTTGTGGTTGCAGATGAGGCACAAAAACTTCGGTCCACCTTCGGCGAAAATCGGCGATACCCCTTGAAACAAAGCTTCTGGGAGTGCGGAAAATTTTTTTAGAAAAGGTATTGACGGGTGGGGGTTGGGGAAGATAGCTTCGCGGGCCGCCACAACGGAGGGCGGCCGAGAGACAGAACGTCGATCGTGGTGCACAAACACCCGATCGGCTTTTTAGTCCCCTCGAAAGAAGTTCTTTGACAGTGTGGCTTGGTGACAGGCAGCGGTTTTGAAGAATCCGGCAACGGATTTGGAAAAGATCGTGGCGATGTTCACCAGGAAGAGAAGAAAGATTGAATTGTGCGCTGCGCGCTTTTGTAGAAAGGCGCGCGGAAACGGCGAAGTACCTGATAAAGGGCTTTGCCAAGGTCAATTTGGAATACGGTTCCTTTTTTATTAA
>CAZXHZ010000025.1:0-7916 GCA_964639755.1 uncultured Luteolibacter sp.
ATCGGGTTTGTTGATCATGATCGCAAACGGAAACTCAGGATCCAGCGGCTCGCCGCGAAAACGAATTGCCGCGTACGGTGTCGCGCTGTGATCATCGAGCGGCTCGCCATTTTCCTTGGTCACCGCGCCGGCACGGATCAATCGTTGGACTTCACGGCGCGAGCCGTATCCGAGATTGGCGAGGAGTTTGACGAGTTTCATGAGGAGATTGCGATCAGTGTTTCCCGGCGAAAATGACTTTGTAAGTTGGATCCTTGGCAACCATACGCCATGAGAGACCCTTGGATTCGAGCACTGTTTCGTAGGGTAATTGGCGGTTGGCGACCAGCAGCAATTTGCCGCCACGACGAAGTGCCGCAATGGCACTGCCAATGAATGCGCGGCCGAGATCAACATCGGTGGCCTGTCCGCTGTGAAAAGGCGGGTTCATGAGAATGGCATCGTAATTTTCCGCAAGGCCCGTGGTAACGTCGTGCCAATGGAAGCCGGTCTTGCCTGAATGTTTTAAAAGATTTTTTTGGGCGCACTCCAATGCGCGGATGTCCGCTTCATAAAGATCGATGTGCGTGATATCGCCGCAGAATTCGAGCGCCGCTGCGGAAAGATATCCCCAACCGGCACCAAGATCCGCAATGCGGCCGTGCAGGTTTTTGGGCAGATGGCTGGCAAGCAGCAAAGAACCCGGATCGATGTGGGCGCTGCTGAAGATGCCCGGCAGAGTGACAAATTCAGTGCCTTCGATTTTGCGTTCATGCCCCAGCTTTCGCCATTGCACAAAGATGGATTCGTTCCACGATCCGTCATCAGTGGCAGTGAATGCCCGACACTTGTTTTTTTGAATTGATTCAACACGCCCTGTAGCGCGGGCGAGTTCCTTTTCAAAGCGCCCGGCACCGGCCGTGTTTGGCATTGCCACCAAAATTCTGCCACCAGGCGCAAGGCGTTCGCGGGCGAGCGCAAACCATAGCAGCGTTTCGTCGCGCGATTTTTGAGGTAGCACGAAAACCGTAAGCCATGAGCCATCGGGCAATGCATCGCAACGGAGAGCGACTGCAGCTTCCCATGCGTCCGCCAACGGCTTGATTGGCTGCCAGCCCAACAAGCCTTTCCATCCGGCAAGCGCGGCATGCGCCTGGGCCCCGATGAACAAAACTTGCTGGTCGTGTGAAATCCCGAAGGTGTCACATGCAAGAATCAGAGTCTCAAGCGCTGGATTTGCCACAGGATCAATCGATTATCTGGATTGCAGACACATCGTTGATCATAACCGCCATGCTAGACAAGTTTCCCTGCATTTCTTTTTTCACCTCCCCCGACGCGCGGATTTTTTTGCCGACGAAAGATTGGAGATCCGACTTCATTTGATCGGGCGACCTTTCGCTCAGCCGGATTCCAACTCGTGAAGGTTTCGATTTTTCACCTTCCAAAAAAACGAGATAATATGTTTTTCCGGAATTCGACCAATCAACCCTTTCGGCGCTTCCTTCAATGACGACTTTGCGATTGATGTTTTCCACAAGCTTCAAATGGTTGCCAGAGGAAATCACCGATCCTTTCGTAGGGTTCACCGCCGCGGCAACATTCTCAGACCTGGGTTTTTTCGACATTTTCTTTTTCAGATTTCCCTTTGTATTTTTGGATGCGACTGACGACTTCTTTGCGACTGAGCGATGCCACTTAGTTTGATATGCATAAGTGGCAAGCCCTATCGTTCCAATACCAAGGAAAATACAGAACAAGGATATGGCGCTTACGGGACTCCCGGCTTTCTGTCGAATACGGGAGCCATCAATCACTCGCGGCAGTGGTGATTTGCGCATTGGTGCAGACCTGATGGATTGCAATTCCGTCACGAGCTTGTCTCGCGCTTTTTTCAACGGGGTTGATTTTGGCTCAGCACGCAGCCATTCGATCCAGCGCAGAAGCGCTGCGTGTTTCGGGTTACCCGCCGTCTGCGGCACACCAAGCGCCAGCTGTGAGGCAAGCCCGGCAAGCTCGCTCATCTCATCACTTTTATTGGAAAGGCCCAGCCAACGTGAAATGGAAACACAGAAAACATAATCATGAGGTTTCTCGGAATTTTTCCGCCACATTGCCGCCAAATCCAGATCAATCCAGAGTGCCTCACGCCCAAAAGATTGAGAAAGCCACAAGGACAGATTCATCACCGAGGTCAGGATCAGTACGATATCGGTAACGCCAAGCATCGAACGCGCTTTTAGAAATTCGATAGTTTCACCGTCGATCCATTCGGTTGCGATGAACGGGATGCCATCCACATCGTCACATCCGCCACCAACAATCCGGCACAATGCCTCACTCTTGATCGACGAGAAGCCGTCAATCGAGTCCTTGAAGGCTTTGCCAGCCTCCGCATCCAGTCCCCCGCCGCCCCGGCCAAATGGAAAATAACGGCGCAGCACTACCTTTTGGCCGGTTTCGCCATCCGTGGCACGGAAGAAAACGCCGTCGGGGCCTTGTGAAATCAAATCGTCGATCTGGAATCGCTCATTCATAGCTCAAAAACGATGCATGTTTTGGCATCACGTCCGTTCCGACGACGAAAGATCGAGATTTATTCATCATCGAATCGGGAAAAAACTTATTTTGCATAAAATTTAAGATTTCTTAAATTTTGAAATTTTGGCGAAAAACGAGGGCGCGCATCGCCTCATATTCGGAAGTCGAAATCACACTGAATTTTCAGCGGGTTGCATCAGTTTTTTGGGATAACGAATGCTAATTTTTTCCTTCTCGCGAAATTGATCGCTTTTTAAAGCGGCGTCTTTCAACGATCGCGCAGTCAGATCAGCCCGATGGCGCGAAAAAGAACCATATTCTACGAAACTATCGAATACATCGGACCGCGGCCGCAGGTTAAAAAACGGCGAAGCGCATTTGGTGGTTGGGTGATCGTCTCAATCGCCGCCCTTATCGCTTTTTGGTTTGGCAAGCCGCTGGTGCCCAGCCTGCGCGCAACTCAGCAGAGCGCGTCAATCGAGCAAGCGGAGCTTGTGGTTTCTTCGCTCAAGGAAAATGGGGCGCCAGGATCACAACTGGCCGCCGCGGCTCTTGAATACTCCCAGCGCAATGTGCGCCTCGACTCCTCGTATTACAAAATTCCGTTTCCGATGGGCGACATCTCGCCTGAAAAAGGAACGGCGTCAGATCTCGTCATCCGCTGCATGCGCGAACTCGGCAATGACCTGCAGGCCAAGGTAAACGAGGACATGAGGGCGCACTTCAACCGTTATCCGCAGCTATGGAACGCGGCGGGACCCGATCCTCATATTGACCACCGGCGCGTGCCCAATTTGCAGCGTTTCTTTGAGCGCAATGGAGAAACACTCAAAATCTCCGGCGATGCTGCGGATTATTCCTCTGGTGACATTGTCGTGTGGTCACTTGCGAATGCTGAAAAGCACATCGGTATCGTGGTGCCGGGACCGCGTGACAAACCCGACGAGCGGTGGGTCGTTCACCACCTTGATGAAAAAGTGAGATGGGAAAATGTGCTCTTTGATTTCAAGATCGAAGGCCACTACCGCTACCATGGCCTTAAGACCGATTGAGTTGGAAAAAAAGTTTCACCAACCCGGCAGGCCGAGCATTTCCGGCAATGCTTCGCGCGGCCTGTTGGTTAGGATTTCCGGCTCACCATCAGTCACTAAAACAGTGTGCTCAAAATGGGCCGAAGGCTTGCGATCTTCAGTGATGACCGTCCAGCCATCCTCAAGAATTCGCACACTGGGAATGCCGGCATTGACCATCGGCTCAATGGCAAGCGTCATGCCCGGCATGAGCACGGGAGTTTTACCCTGTGGTCGGTAATTTGGAATTTGAGGCTCCTCATGCAAACGGCGGCCCACTCCATGACCGACAAATTCACGCACCACGGTAAATCCGCGCGGAACAACAAACGCCTCCACCGCGCCGCAAAGATCGGCAAGCCTTCGACCTGCCCGAGCATGCGAGATTGCTTCAAATAGCGATTGCTCAGTCGCAGCGAGCAGACGCTTGGTTTCAATCGGCACGTCCCCCACCGCAACCGTTGTCGCGTTATCACCGATGAAGCCGCTTTTGATGATGCCGACATCGATCTTCACGATGTCGCCCGGCATGATTTTGCGTGCGCCACCGATGCCGTGCACAACCTCCTCGTTCACCGATATGCAAATATGGCCCGGAAAACCGCGGTAACCAAGAAACGCGCTCTTGCAATCATGCAGGTGCATGAGTTCGGCGGCGAAGCGGTCGATTTCCCCTGTGCTGCGGCCGGGTGCCACTTCGCGTGCGAGCGTCTGGAGAATGGTCGATGCAATGGAGCCGGCAGCTCGCATGAACTCAATTTCACGCGCCGACTTGATGGGAATGCGGGTTTTTCGAGACACTGTGAAAAGTTGGCTGATGTTGAAAAATAAATGTTTCAAGCTAATCAGGGAAGAGCGGTGAAATGACTGAGAATTTTTGAAGTCACCTCATCCTTTTGTGCGGTTGCATCACAAGCAAAAAGCAATTTTTGCTGTCTGTAATGGTCGATGACCGGCAATGTAAACCTCTCGAACTCCTGATGTCGTTTGCGAAAATTTTCCTCGTTGTCGTCAGCACGGGCTTGCGCCACCTGTCCGCACACCGGGCAATGACTTCCATCGCGCAGTTGCTCGATCTGACCGCTCCAACGGCAGTCAGGACATTCGACCCGCCGCCCCAATCGCTCGAGAAGTGCATCGAGCGGCACCTCAAGTGAGATAGCGCAATCAATTTTCAATTGATGCCCTACCAACAGGTGATCAAGAAACAACGCCTGCGGCAGACTGCGAGGAAACCCATCAAGAACCCAACCGCCGAACTGCCTTGAGAGCCATTCGGACAGCATGCGACATATCAATTCATCGGGAAGGTATTCGCCACGCTCGAGAATCGGCGCGGCGATTTTTCCCAACTCGGTTTGATTCTCCACCTCCTCGCGAAGAGCGGCCCCGGTGCTGAGATATGCAAGGCCAAGATGATCAGCAAGACACCTGCCTTGAGTTCCCTTGCCAGAGGCCGGAGGCCCGAGGAGGACAATGCGCAGTGCTCTGGCTGGGGATTTGCTCAATGGATGCGATTATAGAAATAAGCCGTAATCCCGAATACGATGAGAAGCGCAATAACCGTCCAGAGATAGATCAGAACGGTGCGGGGTGCCGAACTACCGCTGGGACTGAGCCGATCGTAGCGGCCCTTGAGTTTGCCTTTGCGAAGGAATCCATCGTAATGCTTCTGAAGCAGCTGGGTTTCCACCTGGCGCATCACATCGAGCACGACGCCGACCATGATGAGCAACGATGTGCCGCCAAAAAATTGCAGTACGAGCGATCCCGGTGGAAGACCGACAATCTTGCCCGTCAGTACCGGCAACACAAAGAGCGCGGTGAGGAAGATGGCGCCGGCAAAAGTCAGACGGGTCATCGTAAAGTCGAGGAAATCGGCAGTTGGTTTGCCGGGGCGCACGCCGGGAATGTAGCCGCCATTGCGCTTGAGGTCTTCAGAGATTTGCGAGGGCTGGAACATCATCGCGACCCAGAAGTATGAGAAAAGGAAAATTCCAAGCCCGCCGAGCGCGTAGTACCAGAATCCGCCGCCAACGAGTTCACCATAGAGTTTGGTTGCCCAGGGCTGACCCGCAAAAAACCACTGCAGCATCATCGGCGGGAGCGAAAGCACCGCCGAGGCGAAAATGATTGGCATCACGCCGGCGTAGTTGACCTTGAGCGGAAGGTATTGCGTCTGACCGCCGAATTGTTTGCGGCCAACGACACGCTTGGCATACTGCACCGCGATGCGGCGCTGGGCTTGGGTAATGGCAATCGTTGCGGCGATAACCACCAGCAAGAGCACGATCATCACGACCATCATGATTGCGTTATATTTGCTCACACCTTCACCGGTGACGAAGTATTTCCATGCTTGGATCAACGCCCCCGGTAATGCGGAGATCACATTGACGGTGATGATGATGGAGGTGCCGTTGCCGATTCCCTTTTCCGTAATCTGATCACCCAGCCACATCAGCAGCACGGTGCCGGCCACAATCGTGATCACGGTGAGCAGCATCCAGTTGTAAGATGGATCAGGGACAAGGTTTCCAAAACGCTCGATGCCGGCCATGTAGGGAATGTTGCTGGGATTGATGAGCGACTTCGCAACGAAGAAGCCCTGTACCAAGGCAAGGCCAATGGTGATGTATCGGGTATATTGCGTGATTTTTTGGCGTCCACCATCTTCACGTGCGAGACGCGAAAGTTTCGGTACGACAGCAGAAAGCAACTGCACCATGATCGAAGCCGAAATGTAGGGCATGATGCCGAGTGCGAAGATGCCCGCTTGCTGGAGACCACCTCCAGAAAAGACCGTGAGCAGGGCAGTGATGCCGCCGGTGGGACTCTTCGGATCCTGCATCTGAATATGATCGAGCCATGCCTTGATGACGGTGGCATCGACGCCGGGCAGCGTGATGTGCACGCCGAGGCGGATGATGACGATCAGCGCGAGGGTGAAGAGAATGCGATCCCGGAGCTCCGGGATTTTCCAGGTGTTGGCGAAGGCGGAAATCATGGGGATCTCAGGGGAATTCGTGCTTGGGTGGTGACGCAAGACGAGGAAGCGTGATGGCGCTTCCCCGTCGGAGTTCGGAAAATGTCCGGCAAGGAATCGATCGATCAGGCCTTGATGCTGCCACCGGCTTTTTCGATCTTGCCACGGGCAGAGGCGCTGACGCTGTCGACATCGATGGTGTAGGCTTTTTCGACTTCACCATCGGCGAGCAACTTCACGCGGTCGCAGCGACCGTTGAGGAGACCGGCTTTGCGAAGTGACTCCTCATTGATGAGAGCACCTGCTTCGAAGCGGGCATCGAGATCACCAACATTGACCACGCCAGTCTTGTCGCGGAAGTCGAAGTTGTTGAATCCGCGCTTGGGAAGACGGCGGTGAAGGGGCATCTGGCCGCCTTCGAAACCAACGCGGGTGCCGCTGCCGGAGCGGGCCTTTTGACCTTTGTTGCCTTTACAGGCGGTCTTGCCGTGGCCTGAGCTCTCGCCACAGCCGAGGCGCTTGACGCGATGCTTGGCTCCGGGGTTGGGGCTGTAAGAATGGAGGTTCATGTCTTGTTCTTATGTTAGATTGACTGGATCAGGCGGATCAGATGGCCTTTTCCTTTTTCTTTTTGCCGCGGCCCGAGAGGATCTGGTCGCGGGTGCGGAGTTGGGAGAGCGCCTTGAGGGTGGCCTTGACCACATTGGCGTGGTTGGACGAACCCATTGATTTGGCGAGCACGTCGCGGATGCCGACAGCTTCGCAGACAGCACGAACGCCACCACCAGCGATGATGCCGGTACCGGGAGAAGCGGGCTTGAGGAGCACCTTGCCGCCGCCGAACTCGGCATAAATTTCATGTGGGATCGTACCATCGACGATGCTCATTGGCTTAAGCACCTTGCGGGCGCTTTCGCTGGCTTTCTTGATCGCATCGGCGACTTCGTTGGCCTTACCGAAGCCGAGGCCAACTTTGCCGATCTTGTCGCCGGAGACGACGAGGGCGGAGAAGCTGAAGCGACGACCGCCTTTGACGACCTTGGCGCAGCGGTTGATGAACACGACCTTTTCAGCAAGCTCGTTGCCTTCGGAGTCGGTCGGTGCCTGACGCTCTTCACGCCTTGGGCCGCCGCGACCGCGACCTTGACCGCCGCCTTGACCGCGGCCTCCTTGGTAGGCCTGTTGCGGAGCAGAGGCTTCCGCGATGGGAGCCTCCGGGGTGACAGCAGGCGTTTCGTTTTCTGGAATCGTTACCATGATGGGATGATGGGCAGGTCGTTGGATTAGAATTGGAGGCCACCTTCGCGGGCTGCGTCGGCGAGGGCTTTTACTTTACCGTG
>CAZXHZ010000026.1:0-13106 GCA_964639755.1 uncultured Luteolibacter sp.
CCGGCTTTGGCGCAGGCGAGGGCGAAGCCGCCTTGGTTGGTGAAGCAGTCGAGCACGCGTTTGCCTTTGGCGAGCTTGGCGACCTCGGCATGGGATTGGAGCTGATCGAGGTACAGCCCGGTTTTCTGGCCATCGAAGAGGTCGACCTCGAAATCGAGATCGTTGGCGCGCACGACAAATGGGCCGGGATTTTCGCCGTGCAGCATCTCGATGACGGTTTCCAGGCCCTCGGCCCTGCGCGACGGTGAGTCGTTGCGCAGTACGATCGACTTGGGATTGAGTAGGCCGACCAGCGCATCGCGGATCAGCTCCTTGCGCAGATCCATCGCCAGCGTGAGCGTTTGGACCGAAAGATGATCGCCATAGCGGTCGATGATCAGGCCGGGGATGCCGTCGGACTCGCTCCAGACGAGGCGGCAGAGGCGTGGGTCGATTTCCTTGCGTTCGCGGTATTCGATCGCCTGGCGGATCCGGCGGGTGAAAAAGTCAAGGTCGAGGTCCTGACGGCGGCGCGAGAATCGGCGGGCGACGATTTGCGATTGCGGGTTGTAGATCGCCGAGCCGAGCGGGCGGTCACGAAAATCTTTGAGCGTGACCACATCGCCGGGTTGCGGATCACCGAAAGTTTTGCGGATTTCGGTGGCGTAAACCCACTCATGGCCGTGGAAAATGCGGGCGCGGGGAGAAATGATGAGACCTGCCATGGGGCGGGGAATCTGCGGGCCAAATCGGCCGCTGTCGAATACGAAACCATTCAATCAGCTCAACTTGTGAAGAATTCCGCTTGATCCCCGGCGCCTGAATCCCTAGCCAATGGCCAGCAACCATGGGCCAGCAATCAAACAAAATCATCAAACGCCGCCGTCGCGCCGATTACCTCAGGCGCAAAAAGGATCAGGCGAAACTCGGCGGAATCGTTAAAAAATCCGTCGCTAAGAAAGAACCCGTCGCCAAAAAGGAACCGGCCAAGAAAGCCGCCACCAAAAAGGTTGCGGCCAAGAAAGCTCCGGCCAAGAAGGTTGCCAAAAAGGTCGCCGACGAAACCGCGCAAGCGCCGCAGTCGTAAGCTGCAGAGTAATTTCCATTCGCAGTTGAATTCACGCCATACAAAGGCGCGTGTTGACTGTGCGGCAATGGTGTCACAAATTTTGCCGTGAGTTCGACATTGAACTACAAGATCGGCAACGAAAAGTTGGTGCGCGTGCTCACGCCCGCTGCCACTCATTTGCGTGGCATACTCGACAGGCAGGGCAGGCCCGATGGCGCCCTGCGCATCGCGGTGGTCGGTGGCGGTTGCTCGGGATTGCAATACAAGATGGACCTCGTTGATGGTCCGCGCGATCGCGACATTTTGGTGCCGAGTAATGGCGTCAATGTGGTGATCGATCCCAAAAGCGCGCTGTTTGTGAGCGGTAGCGAACTGGATTTTTCCGACGACTTACAGCAGGGTGGCTTCAAAGTGAGTAATCCGAATGCGGTGGTCACCTGCTCATGTGGCGAGAGCTTTGCCGCGTGATATGGTTGCCATCAACTCGCAATTTTATCATCCGATTGCCGATACGCATGAATTTCCAAATTTCAATTACCTTGCTCTGCGCATGTTTGTTGTGCAGTCACGCCTTTGCCGCGGAAAAGCCTAACGGCAATCGGAGCATCGCCGAACTCATCGCACTTCTGGCCGATCAAAACTTTTCGGTGCGCGAGGAAGCAACCATGGACCTGTGGAAGCTAGGCGCTGAGGCATTGGCGGCCTTGAAGTCGGCGGCAGCTGATGAAGACCCGGAGAAGTCGATGAGGGCTCGTGATATTGCTAGGCGAATCGAACTCGGCATTACACCCGACACCAATGCCGTGATCATTGATCTCGTCGGCCGTTACGATGCGGCGACACCAGAGGAAAAGGTCTCGATCTTGGGCAAATTGAAGAACCGCCGTGCGTGGCATCAGGTGTTGAAACTTTATGCCATGGAATCGTCGGAAGATGTGCGGGCAGATCTCGAATCGACAATGGACGGGGTGGCATTGAAAGCAGCGCGGGAGGCGATTGCTGCCGGCGATGCCAAATCAGCGAGGGAATTTCTTGAATTGGGTCCTGCAGACGATGAGGGGCTTTTGAGTCTTGCGGACTTTTTGCGTGATCAGAATTTGTTGGATCAGGAATTAAAAAAACTTCCTGGAAATGATTCAAAGTTGGATCCATGGAAGCTGGCGCTGTTGCGAGCGGCGGGAAATGCATCAGAGGCAGGGGAGTTGGCGAAAAAACTGGGATTCATCGAGACAGCTGCGTTGATGGCTGTGATCTCCGGCGACCCCTTGCCATGGCTGAAGCATATGCAAAAGGAGGATGGCAATCGCATCACTGCGGCCTATGCCGACATGGCCGCGCGTTCGTGGAATGGTGAAGTTTTGGGTGAGGCCGAACTGGATGTTTTTACCAAAACGCTTGATTCCAAAAGGCCGGACGAGCGGGACAACACGATCAACGCGCTTCATGCCCTCGGGAAATTCAAGCTGGCGGAGCCAGCCTTGATCAAGACGAATCCATTGATTGCATTTCAATATTTCGACATGCTTGAAAAGCCTGATGACGCGATGCGCGCACTTGGCTTGAAGGCGGATGCCTCTGATGGCAAATCATGGGTTTCTGGCCTTATTGCGGAGCTTGAAAAGGATAATGTCGAAGACCAGCGCGAACCATCAACCGCGATGGAGAGGCTGACCGCTTTGGCATACTTCAATGAAAGGCGAGGTCTGCATGATCGCAATGATGCGATTTTCACCGAACCGATCACGGTGATGTCGGAGAAAAACCCCGGGTTGTTTCTCAAACTTGTGGGCAATTTTTTCGGACGGAGCGAAGCGCCCTATCATGCGGCTGAGATTGCTTCACGCATGGCATCGAAATGGGCCGGGCAGAATCCCAAATGCTGGGAGGCGCTTGTTGCCGAAGTGCTTGGCGACGAAGATGTGGTGAACGAATGGTGGGAATGGCTTGCGGAGTTGGATCCTGAATCAAGCCCCGCTGCTCGTTTTGATGCGATGCTCGTGATTTTCAAAATTCGCAATGATCCCAAAAAGTTGCGGGAAAAGTTCATTGAGCGCCTGTGGGAGGTGATCGACAAGTCGCCCGAGGAAGAACGTGTCCGTTTGTTGGCCCGCATGGTGACCATGGCCATTATTTCCAACGACTTGACCAACAATTTTAAGGCCCTCGACCGAATGCCCGAAAAAACCCGCGATTCTATTCCTTGGGAAAGCCGTCTGGTGTGGCTAACCGCGGTCAACCGTTGGGATGAGGCCGCTTCACTGATCATTTCGCAGCTCAATGACGAATCAGATCCCGACCGGGAGCCGAATGCCGAGATCCATGCCTATGCGGCAAGCAGTTTGCGTCGCGCAGGTCGGAGCAAAGAAGCGGAGCAGCATGACAGGTTGGCAAACCAGCTTGTGTTGGGCGAGGCAAATGCATGCCTGCGTGTCGCGAACGGCTATGCATTCGGTGGTGAATACAAGACCGCAGCTGAGTGGTGGAGACGCGCGCTCATTTATGCCAATCCAAAGGACGATCAGGAGGATTTGGTCGTTTTGGTGAGACCTTATGCTGATGATCTTCTTGAACGGTCGGACTGGTCAAAATCGGCCGCCGCTTTTGAGATGTTAAACTCGATCGTGATCGCCGCCGAGCCCCGATGGCAGTCGCCGATCCAATTTTCAAGAATGAGACTGAATGCTGACATGTCGCATGCGCTCAGCAAGCTGAACAATGATCACAATAGCGCGATCCAATTGCTCGAGCATTGTCACCGAATTGCCATCAGCGACGGATCCCTTGCCGACTATTTCTTTCCGGCGCTACGCAAGGCCGGGCTCAAGACCGAGCATGACAAATGGTTCCGTGAATCTTGGGATTATGTGCGTGGCGAAATCTCAAGATTTCCGGAGGACGATCATCTGCGCAATACGGCCGCATGGTTTGCCTCGCGGGCGGCACGAGAACTCGAAACTGCCGAAAAAGACATCATCAAGGCGCTTGCCCTTAATCCGGATCAGGCAGCCTACCTCGACACGATGGCAGAAATTCAATTCGCTAAAGGCAATCGCGCCAAAGCAGTCGAATGGTCGAATCGCGCGTTGGAACTCGCCCCAGCGGATGATCAAATTCGCCGACAATCGGCACGGTTTCGCAGCGAGACCTTTCCGGTGAAGTGAGCATTTCGCGGGTTTTCCTCCCCGCGCGGCTTGACATGTGGCTCTGACTGCGGCGGTATTTCCGCCCCATGACCAAGCTCTCAATTCGCAGTCTTGATTTCTCAGGTAAAGAAGTTCTCATGCGCGTGGATTTCAATGTCCCGCTCAAGGATGGAGTCATCACCGACGATACTCGCATTCAGGCTGCAGTGCCGACCATTCGTCATCTCGTGGAAGGCGGCGCAAAGTTGGTGCTTTGCTCGCATCTTGGCCGGCCGAAAGGTGGACCTGAAGCCAAGTATTCATTGGCACCGGCTGCCGCGCATTTGGGAGCTATACTCGGAAAGAATGTGAAATTGGCGCCAAATTGTGTCGGTGCCGAAACCGCTGCGATGCGGGCCGCCTTGGGTGCAGGAGAAGTGCTCATTTTAGAGAACACCCGTTTCCATGCAGAAGAAGAAGCCAACGACAAAGAGTTCGCAAAACAGCTCGCCGGTTCCGCCGAAATTTATGTCAATGATGCCTTCGGTACAGCACACCGTGCCCACGCATCGACCGAAGGGGTGACCCATTTCATTCCGATCTCAGCCATGGGATTCCTGATGGAGCGGGAGCTTCAGTACCTTTGCCACGAGCTTGAAAAGCCAGCTAAGCCCTTTCTCGTCATTATGGGCGGTGCGAAAGTTTCTGACAAAATCCAGGTGATCACCGCCCTCATGGAGAAGGCCGATGCTTTCATCATCGGCGGTGCGATGGCCAACACCTTCCGCAAAGCTCAGGGTTATCACACCGGCAATAGCCGTGTCGAAGCCGACAAGCTCGATCTTGCGCTCGAAATTCTCGCCAAAGCCAAGGCCAAGGGTGTGCGTTTCCTGTTGCCTGCCGACACCCGCATCACTCAAGAGTTCAAAGAAGGTGCGGCGACCCAAGTAACCGCCCCCTACGAGCAGGGCGGAGAAACGCCCGACGGTTGGGAAGGCATCGACATCGGCGATGTCGCCATCCGCGAATTCAGCGAAGAAGTTACCAAGGCTCGCACGATCATTTGGAACGGACCGATGGGAGTTTTCGAAATTGAAAACTTCGCCAAAGGCACCCGTGCAATTGCCGAAGCGGTGGCACAAGCGACATCAAACGGTGCTGTGACCATCATCGGTGGTGGTGATTCGGTGACTGCAGTCAACCAGTTCGGCCTCGACGAAAAGATGACCTTCATATCGACAGGCGGCGGTGCCTCGCTCGAACTCCTCGAAGGCAAAGAGCTGCCCGGCGTTGCGGCGCTCAACAATGCCTAATCTTTCATTCACAACAAAAATACCGACTCCACATATCCATGAACCGCAAGCCAATTTTTGCCGCCAACTGGAAGATGAACAAGGGCGCCTCCGAGACGGAGGATTTCGTCAAAAGTTTCATTGCCAAGATCCAGGGTCAGAACCTTGCGTGCGAAATTGTCATCGCGCCGCCCTTTGTGTCTCTGCCGAAACTTGCCGAGACGCTGCACAGCTCCGGCCAGAATACGCAAATGATCCAGATCGCAGCACAGAACTGCTCGCAGTTTGATCCGGGTGCCTACACCGGTGAGGTGAGCGTAATGATGCTGCGAGAGTTTTTCGTTCACTATGTGATCCTTGGCCACAGCGAACGCCGCTCGATTTTTGGTGAGACCGACGAGGTCATCAATGCGAAGATGCATAAAGCTCGTGAGGCCAACCTTAAGCCGATTTTCTGCATCGGCGAGACACTTGCCGAACGCGAGGCTGGTCAACTCGAAGCTGTGCTCCGCCGCCAGGTCACCGAAGGGCTGAAAGGGTTGACCGAAAGGGACATGGCCGAAACCGTCGTCGCCTACGAGCCAGTCTGGGCCATAGGCACTGGTGTCACTGCCACCTCACAACAAGCTCAGGACGCTCACGCCTTTGTGCGATCGCTGATTTCCGAACTTTACGGTGCTGACACCGCAGGAAGGATCCGAATCCAGTACGGTGGCAGCGTAAAGCCCGGCAATGCCGCGGAGCTGATGGCGTGCCCGGACATCGATGGCGCCCTGATCGGTGGCGCGGCACTTGAACCGCAGAGCTTTATGGAAATCATTCGCAACGGGTCGGGTGAAGCCACCGAGTGAAACGGCATGGATTTTTCCATCTTTCCAGTGAGGATTCAACCATCTAGGTTTAAAGGCATGGGTCGATACAGCCTTATGGTTTTGGCGTTCTCATGGGCCTTGGCTTGCAACATGTTGCATGCTGACCATGTCATTGTCACTGGGGGACCAGCGCTGAGAAAATGGGAAAACCTTCGAATCAAGGAAGATCAACACGATCGCTGGTGGGCGAATTTCGTCAGGGCCTCGACCCTTCGTATGGCGGAAATTCGCAAAACCTATGGACCTGGCGCACCATTGGTATGGATCGTTTATCAGCCCTCTTATCAGGCACGCGCACGCGAGGATGGCAAACCCTACACGACTTGGATTGCCGAAGTGGCGGCCGAAAGAGGAGCGAAACTCATCTGGTTCAATGATTCGGCATCCTTCATTCGCGTGATCAACTCACGCCCGAAAGCCTCGATCGAAACATTTGATTTTTTCGGTCACTCGAACCGCCACGCCTTCATGTTCGAATATGGTGCCGACATCATGGCGGCATCAACCGCATGGCTTCACGAACGCGATTTACCACGACTCAAGTCATCGGTGTTTACACGCAATGCTTATTGCAAAAGCTGGGGGTGCCATACCGGCGAAAGCATGAGCGCGGTTTGGAAAAGCAAACTCGGTATTCCTCTTGTAGGCGCGATGGGTGCAACAACCTACACGGTCATCAGTCAAGGCCAACTGCCGGTGTCGCGCGGTAGTTGGAGTCGTTAGACACTCACAATTTTTTCCATTCCAAAGATCCGATTGAATCCATCAAGCTTATGAAACTTGCCGAACTTCAAGAACTCCACGCGCTGCCATTTTTTGATCTGATCAAACGCGCCCGCGAAGTTCACGAGCAATCGTGGCCTGATGGCAAAATCCAACTTTGCACGCTGCTCTCGATCAAGACTGGCGGATGCTCCGAGGACTGCGCGTATTGCTCGCAGTCGGCTCGATATGAAACCGACATTGAGCGTCAGGCCCTGCTCGAACGCGACGAGGTGATGCAGCACGCGATTGCCGCCAAGCGCAATGGATCGACGCGTTTCTGCATGGGTGCCGCTTGGAAAGGCGTACGCGGTGGCACCGAGAAGTTTGAGAAGGTGCTCGACATCGTGCGTGATGTGGCGGCGCTCAACATGGAGGTCTGCGTCACGCTCGGCGAACTCGGACCCGAGGAAGCGAGGCAACTGCGCGACGCAGGGGTGACCGCTTACAATCATAATCTCGACACTTCGCCCGAGCACTATCCTAACATTGTCACCAGCCACACTTATGAGGATCGCTTGCGAACGATCCGCAATGTGCAGGATGCAGGAATTTCCGTCTGCTGCGGAGGCATTCTTGGCTTGAGCGAAACCATCACCGATCGCCTTCGCATGCTGGAGGTCATCTCCAATTTCAATCCGCAACCCGAGAGCGTGCCGATTAATTCACTCATGCCGATGCCCGGCACTCCATTGGCCAATAGCCCGCAGGTTGACCCCTTCGATCTGGTGCGCATGATCGCATGCACACGCATCGCGGTGCCCAAGGCAAAAGTCCGCCTCTCTGCCGGACGCACGAGGCTTTCGGACGAAGTCCAGGCCCTCTGCTTTTTTGCCGGGGCCAACTCGATTTTTTACGGGGAAAAACTTCTTACTGCCGACAATCCCGAGGCCGAAAAAGATCGTGCTCTGCTTGCCAAGCTTGGTCTCGCGACACTCGAACCGGACATGTCGCTTGCAGCTCCAGACCTTGATCCCAACTTGCCAGCTAGTCCGTCGATCGGTTGCTGTGGTGGGCCGTCATCGTGCAACGATTCGATATCTGCGAAAGCGGGCTGCTGCTGAGTGATCTAAGTATCCGTAAAGTATTCGGATTCTGTCAATTACTGAAACCCGTTCTCGACACGGATGCTGTGTGACCATAATTTCCCGGTTCACCCATATACCTCATGAAACACATTATGACATCCGGCGTCCTGGTTCTCAGTCTCGCCGCAACCGCCGTCGCAGAGAACAAGCCTGCCGCAAAGGCAGAAAAAGCAGCTTCTCCTACTGCCGAAGCACCTGCAAAGCCAAAAGCTGACCCCGCAGCCAGTAAGTCCGACTCCTCCTACGCGCTCGGCTTCAGAACCGGCAGCAACTTCAGCCAACAATTTGGCCGCTTTGGCGTGACCGCTGAGGACCTCGAATCGGACACATTTATCAAAGGATTTATGGATGCTTTGAAAAGCGGCAAGCCATCCCTCGAAGAAGCCCGTTTGCAGTCCGCCATGGAAGCACTTGGCGCGATGCTGCAAGAGCGTGAGAAGAAACTCGCCGACGAAAACCTTGCTGCCGGCAACAAGTTTCTAGAAACGAATGGCAAGCGCGAAGGCGTGATCACCACCAAGAGCGGTCTTCAATACGAAGTCATCAACAAAGGCGGCGACAAGAAGTACGAAGCGCCGAAGGACGGCAAGGAAGACAACAAGCAGTTCATGGTGAACTACAAGGGCACACTCATCGACGGCAAAGAATTCGATGCCTCGCCTGCAGGTCAGCCCGTTCCGATGACGCTGCAAGTCGTCGAAGGCTTTAAGGAAGCGCTCACCACCATGCCGATCGGTGCGAAGTGGAAGTTGTTCCTTCCTGCCAAGCTTGCCTACGGCGAGCAGCGTCGCAGCGCGGATATCGGTCCGAACACTACGCTCATCTTTGAACTCGAGCTTGTTTCGATCGAGGACGCGCCAGCCAACGAAGGTATGCCGTTTCCGATGCCTCAGGGCACTGAAGGCGGAGAGTAATTTCCGACCCGACTGAATTCTTCATGGCCGCTTGCGCTCCTGCGTGGGCGGCCATTTTTTATGCGTTGAGTTTCGACCTGTTCAGGTCCCGCATCATTGCGCGGCCTTTTCTTTCGCTTCGAATTCCGCCTTGGCGCGCTTGCGGCACTCGGCGACGAAGTGGTTGCAGGCCTCGCGGCAGAGCAGGGGAATGGCCTCGTTTTCAGGTAGGTCGCCGGGGATGCCATTGAAGCGGCTGGCCTCGCTGTCGACGAGCGGCGTCGCATCATCGATCTTCCACAGAATTTTTTTCGCGCATTGGTGGGCGGGTCCGCAGACCTTGCGGACAAGTTCTTGGGCGCCATCATCGCTGATCGTGCGGGCGAAGCGGTACATGCCGGTCTGGCGGTTGAGCTTGTGGCGTAAATTCTGCACCTCGAGGTCGCCGCGTTGTTGGGCGACGTATAGTCCGACGCATGCCGGATAAAATTGATCTAGCGCTTGGCGCAGTTGATCTTCGTCATCCAGCGTCATGACCCAGCCGCGCTTGAGATTCACCTGACCTTTTGCAAAGCGGTATTCGCCGTCATGGCCATAGGTCGAGAGGTCGCGCGCGGCGGCGGGGCCTTCGTAATGATCAAGTCCGCCGAGTGCGGGTTCAGTCGCCAGTTCCGCGTCCTGCCAATGGCAGAGCGCGTAGGTGTAGCCATAGAGGTCGCTATGGATTTCCAACTCGCCGATGCGATGAATGCCGGAGCGAATGAAGTGTCGAAGTTGACTGGCGATGGACATTTTTTGATGAAAATTTGATTCGATGCAATCAATTGGCAACCAATGATTTGTGAGCCTTGTCGAAATCCGAAACCTGATCGAGGATCACATCGGCGATGAGCCTTTCGGTGCCGATGGCAGAGCTGTAGTACAAGGTTTTGCCGCGGAGGTGATGCGGGTTGTGGCGGAAAATTTCGCGTTGGCTTGCGGCGGCGCCGACCTCGTTTTCGATGCCGAGCAAGACAGGGATGTCTTGGTAAGAGTGAAGACCATCGGAAATGAAAAATGGCACAACGATCACTTGGTCAGTTGGTGTGAGCTTGTCCCACTCGGCGATGAAGGGTGCTTCTTCCATGTAGGCATCGGTCACCGAGGCATAGCCGGCACCCGAGGCAATGATCAGGTCGACTTGATCGCGAATCGCTTTGGTGGAGTTCTGGTTGAGTCCCGTGCCGTGGCCGGTGATGATGAGCGAGGCCTCGGCTGTCTTCACGCCCGGTGCGACCTCTTTGGCGCGGCGCAGGAGAAGTTGGGTCATCGAAGGATGAACCCCAACCGGCGCGCAGTAATGAAGGGTCTTGCCGCGAACGATGGAAGTCGGGCCATCGAGTCCCAGCTCGCGCGGGATCACATCCTGTGTGAAATAACCTTCGCTGATGAAGTCAGGCACGACATAGACCTCATCGGCATCGATCATGTAGAGGGCCTCGCGCAGGGAGGGTTCTTCTTTCCAAAAGCAGCAATGCACTTCGGAGAAAATTCCGCTGCTGCGGATTTCGTCGGCATGATCGAAATAGGGCGTGGATGAATCAGGATTCTCCGTCGAGCCATGGCCGACGATGAGCAGGGCGCTGTTTGGCTTGGGCGCGATCGACATGCAGCGAAATTGGCTGTGTTCGGGCGGATTGCAAGCCGTGGAATGAAATGCGCGTTGCGAAATGTGTGGAGTGAGCCGTATCACTTGGGCGTGATCTTTCCCCGCATGCTCGTTTGGGATGATGATTTGCCGCGCAGCGGACCCGAGGCGATGGCGATCGACGAGTGGTTGTTGGAAACTTGCGATGTGCCAATGCTGCGTATTTACCGCTGGAGTGCCGAGTGGGGGAGTCTGGGGTATTTCGGCGAAATCGCTGCGGCGAGATCTGCTTTTCCTGGCCTCCAATGGGTGCGTCGCCGGACTGGTGGCGGGGTGGTGGATCATCGCACGGATTTGACCTACACGATCATCGATCCTGCGGGTGGTCCGCTGGCGAGGTTGAAGGGCGATGAGAGTTATCGCCTGATCCATGAAGCGTTGTCAGCGGCGCTCATTGATCGTGGAATCGAATGCTGCTTGAGCGCGGGCGAGGGGGTCAATGATGCCTCAGCATGTTTCGAGAATCCCGTGCGGCGGGATCTGATGGATGCCAATGGTAAAAAAATTGCCGGGGCGGGTCAGCGCCGGACGCAATGCGGGCTTTTGCACCAAGGTTCGCTGGCACTGGGCAAAATGTCAGATTCCGGTCTCGTCGAAAATTTTGCCAAGCGGCTCACGCATGATCCCGAATTTGTGCGGCTGGATCCGCCGAAGGCCGTGATCGATGGCAAGACCGCCGCCATCTACGGCTGCGATGCATGGACCCACCGCCGTTGAGTCAGCGGTGCTGGGCAGCACTCTCCGTGCTTGCCCTTCCGGGGCGAGTGGGCATGCTTCGCGGCGCAGTGAGTCTCATCCCGGTAGAGCCAAGTAGGGAAGTTTTCGCCGGTCTGGCGATGCAGGGAAATGTCGTGCCCGTTTTCACCCAACTGGCGGCGGATTTCGAGACCCCGCTTTCCGCGTATTTGAAGATCCGCGACGGCCGGCATTCGTTTCTCCTTGAGAGTGCCGAAAGCACGGAAAAAGGCGGCCGCTGGTCGATCCTCGGCAGCAAGCCGAGACTCAGCTTTGAGGCGCGCGGCAAGGAGATCACGCTGCGCAAAGGTGACGAGGTGAAAAACTACCGAGCCGAAGGCGATGTGCTCAGCGCGCTTGAGCAGGAAATGGCCGGCTACCGTCCAGCCGGTCACGAAGGCTTGCCGGTCTTCACCGGTGGCATGGTCGGCTATCTTTCTTACGATGCGGTGCGGCAGTTTGAGCCGACCCTCGGCGATCCACCGCCTGATGCGCTTGGCATTCCCGATGCGGTCTTTGTGCTGGCGGATACGCTACTGGTTTTCGACCACCGCCTGCGCCGATTGCAGATCATCGCCAATGCGTTCATCGACGAATTTGATTCGCCCGAAGCCGCTTATGACGATGCGCGAACACGAATCGATGCCACAGTCGCCGCGCTCAACCGTCCGCTGCATGTGCCGGCGCTCAACGGGCTTTCCGCCATCGGCGAAATTGATGCCAAGAGCAACACCACGCAGGAGGAATTCGAAGCGATGGTGCGCGCGGGCAAGGAATTCATCGCCGCCGGCGACATCTTTCAATTTGTTCCGAGTCAGCGCTTTGAATCCGACTTCACCCAGTCTCCAGTCGACCTCTACCGCGCGCTGCGATTGGTCAATCCATCGCCCTACATGTTCATCCTCGAGATGGGGGATTTCTCGCTCGTCGGCAGTTCGCCGGAAGTCCATGTGCGCTCGATCGCCGGGCGCATCGACATCCGCCCGATCGCCGGCACGCGCTGGAGGGGCAAGACGCCAGAAGAGGATGATGCGCTGGCTGCCGATTTGCTGGGCGATCCCAAAGAGCGCGCGGAACACTTGATGCTTGTCGATCTCGCAAGAAACGATGTCGGCCGCATCGCCAAACATGGCGCGGTGAAGGTCGATGATTTCATGATCATCGAGCGCTACAGCCATGTGATGCACATCGTGTCGAATGTCAGCGGCGAGCTCGATCCACAGCATAGTGCCTATGATGTGCTGCGCGCAACCTTCCCGGCTGGTACCGTGAGCGGCGCGCCCAAGATCCGCGCGATGCAGATCATCAATTCGCTCGAGAAAAACAAGCGCTGCGCCTACGCCGGTGCGGTGGGATATTTTGGTTTCGATGGTTCTCACGATTCCTGCATCACGCTGCGCACTTGCTTGCTCAAGAACGGCAAAGCCTATGTGCAATCGGGCGCCGGAGTCGTCGCTGACAGTGATCCGACCTACGAATACAACGAAACGGTGAACAAGGCCAAAGGCATGCTGCGTGCCGTGGCATTGGCCCGCACCTTGCAGGAATGAATCCACCCGAAAGATCCGCACGATGCTCCTGATCATCGATAACTACGACTCGTTCAC
>CAZXHZ010000027.1:0-35061 GCA_964639755.1 uncultured Luteolibacter sp.
GAAAAAAGGTATTGCCTCCGCCCAAAGCGCCTCCTAGTTTCCCGCCCACCCGAACGGGATGGAGCGGTAGCTCAGTTGGTTAGAGCGCCAGCCTGTCACGTTGGAGGTCGCGGGTTCGAGCCCCGTCCGCTCCGCCATCCCTGTTCGTGAATCAACCCCGCCCGCAAGGACGGGGTTTTTTCGTGGCAGTCCTTGCACGCAACGCTTTTCCACCATTTGATACCCTCATGCCAACTGTCGCCATCGTCGGACGCCCGAATGTCGGAAAATCCGCGCTCTTCAACCGCCTTGCTGGCCGCAAGATCGCCATCGTGCACGACCAACCCGGCGTCACGCGTGACCGCATCAGCGCCCCATCGAAGGCAACCGCCCACCACTGCACGATCATCGATACCGGCGGCATCGGCGGCAACATCGAGGATGGCTTCGACGCACAAGTCGCCATCGAGGCGGATATCGCGATGCAAACAGCCGACCTCATCCTGTTTGTGGTCGACGCCCACGACGGTCTCACATCGGTCGATCAATCCATCGCACAAAAAATTCGCAAAGCGAAACCACCGGTAATCCTCGTCCTCAACAAGGTCGATGACCCGAAACACGAATCCGCATTCGCTGATTTCGCCCAGCTTGGATTTTCCAAAGTCCTGTTCGTCTCCGCCGAACACGGACGCAACTTTGGTCGCCTCTGCGATGAAATCGATGCAGTGATCGCGCCACTCGCGGAAGAATCGGAAGTCATGGCCGAGGTCACCAAAAACGAAGGCATTAAGATCGCCATCGTCGGCAAACCGAATGCCGGGAAATCCTCACTCGCCAACGCCATCCTCAAAGACGAACGCACGATCGTTTCCGATATCGCCGGCACCACACGCGACGCGATCGACCTCCCCTGCTCCTTCCAAGGCGAAAATTTCACACTCATCGACACCGCCGGACTACGCCCTCGCGGCAAACGCGACAACTCGGTCGAGGTTTTTTCCGCCATGCGCACAGAAAAGGCCATTCGCCGCGCGGACCTCTGCGTGCTGGTCGTCGATGTCGCCGCCGGCATCTCCGCCCAGGACCGCAAGATCGCTCAAACAATCATTGATGAGAAAAAACCCTGTCTGATCGTTCTCAACAAATTCGATCTCTACCACCCCGGTGCCAACCAGGCCGCACGCCTCGAAGAAGCCGCCACCCACGCCCGACGCGAATTGTTTTTCCTCAACTTCGCACCACTTGTCGCCTGCTCGGCAAAAACCGGTGGCTCCGTCGAAAAAGTTCTCAAAGAAGCCCTCAAAATTCGCAAAGGCTCGCAAAACATCCCCGGCACCGGCCAACTCAATCGCATTCTCCAAACTGCTTTCGAAAACAATCCGCCCCCACTCGACAGCCGACTCAAACGACGGCTCAAGCTCTACTACGCCACCGCCGCCACCAACGAAAAATACAGCGTGATTCCCGTGCCGGTAATCGTACTCTTCGTCAACGACAAGCGCCTCATGGCCAGCAGTTACGAATCCTACCTCACCAACCAATACCGCGCCGCCCACCCCGCGCCCGGCATTCCGGTTATCCTCTCGGTTCGCTCACGCTCACGCCGCGAGTGGGAACCCAGGCAAAAGCCTCAAGGGCATTGATTTTTTTATCAATCATGAAGCCTTTAGTAATCATTGCTTTCACTATCGCCACCGCGCTCTGCAGCCAAGCCAGACCATGGAAAAGTGCCGATGGCCGAACCATTGATGGGGAATTTGTCAGCCGCACCGCCACAGAAGTCACCATCCAAACTACGGGGCAAGAAACAAAAAAAATACCACTCGATAGGTTGCATGCGGATGATCGGATCTGGCTCGACAAAAATCATCCGCTTCAGTCTAGCTCATTGAAAAATTCTTCCGCGGTTTTTGACCAACTCTTCTTCGGTGACGACCGCAAGCAAGTGGAAGAGAAGATGAAAGCGAGTAAATTTGTGCATCTCACAGTCGATGAAACTTTTATCGGCCGCTCCGGACTTAATGGGGTCTTCCGAACCACTCAAAAAATTGGCAATCTTGAGGCAAGCCTCGATTTCGATTTCACGGAAAACAATAAGCTGCGTGAAATAACTCTCTATACTGATCCTATCGCTTCCGCTGAAATTCAGGAAATTTTAATCCCCTGCTGGAGCGAATTCATCAAACTCCTCACGGGTCTTTACGGCAAACCCGAATACTCGGAACCGGCAATCCACACCTCTTCAATTCCCAATAACAGCTACGCTCCAACCCATTTGTGGAAACTCTCACCCGTTGGCAGTGTCACGCTTGGGGCGTCACGCGAAAACGGAAATTACAAGGTCGTCGTGCGATTTTCACAAAAAAAAGTCGAGTTGATGTCGATTCCCTAACAATCCAAATCCCATGCCAAAAAAAACGGAGTTACTGAATCTGCAATTCATCGAGGCCAGACATTCACTTGTCGAACTCGCGGCATTTCTCGATCGCTTCGACCGGCATGACGGCCCACCGGACTTCAGGCTTGAAGCCCTGAAAAATGCGCTGCCCATCCTGTTGGAAAATCACACAAATCGAGCCCGCAAAATTCTCGAATCACTTTCAGATCCTTCAAGCGAACCGATCCCCCAAGCAATCACGCAAGGTGCTTCCGGCGCACCCAAGTCCGACCGCTGATTTACCACAATGAAATACATCGAGCCCCACGCGCACATGGTCAGCCGCACGACGGATGACTATGAAAAACTCGCACTCTCTGGCTGTGAGGCAGTTTGCGAGCCGGCATTCTGGGCGGGCTTCGATCGTTCGTCCGCGCAAGGGTTCCACGATTATTTTCACCAACTCACCGAATCCGAACCCCAACGCGCGGCAAAATTCGGCATCAAACATTTCTCGTGGCTCTGCATCAACCCGAAGGAAGCCGACGACCCGGGCTTCGCTCGCGAAGTGATGTCGCTCATTCCGGAGTTTCTCAAAGCCCCCAATGTCCTCGGCATCGGCGAAATCGGACTCAACAAAAACACCCGCAACGAACTTACGATCTTCGAAGAACATGTGCAGCTCGCCCTCGACCACAAGCTGCCAGTACTGATCCACACTCCTCACCTCGAGGACAAACTCAAGGGCACCCGACTCATCCTCGATTCGCTTGCGAATTTTTCCCAACTCAACCGCTCGCAGGTGATCATCGACCATGTCGAGGAACACACGGTCTCACAGGTGCTCGATGCCGGCTATTGGGCGGGCATGACGCTTTACCCGCACAGCAAGTGCTCGCTCGACCGCGCCATCGACATTCTTGAGATCCACGGAACCGACCGCCTCTGGATGAATTCCGCCTGTGATTGGGGCATTTCGGATCCACTCGCCGTGCCGAAGTGCGCCCTGCGCATGAAGGCCCGTGACCACGATCCTTCAGCGATCGAAAAGGTCATCCATCAAAACCCCATCGACTTCCTCAGCCAGTCGCCGAGATTTGTGATCTAACAGAATCATCTTTTGAAATTTCACCGCGCCCATCTCGCCTACTGTACCAATATCCACCCAGCTGGAAACTGGGAGGAAACACGCCACAGCCTCCAAACACAGACGCTTGGCGTTCGTAATCTGCTGTATGAACAGGGCAAGCTCGCCATCAATGAAGCCTTTGCGATCGGGCTTCGCCTATCGGCACAAGCAGCTTACGAGCTGCTGCAAGGCGACCAACTCGCACGCTTTCACGATTGGCTCGCCGAGACAAACACCTATGTATTCACGATCAACGGATTTCCCTACGGAAATTTCCACGGCACCCGCGTCAAGGAACAGGTCTTCGCACCGGATTGGACAAATCAAGACCGCGTCGAATACACCAAAAACCTTTTCGAAATTTTAGCCGCGATCGCACCCGCCAGTAGCGGCGGATCAGTCTCGACTCTGCCCGGATCCCACAAGCTGTTTGAAGCGGATGAATCCATCATTCGGAAAAACCTGATCCACCTTGCCGATTGGCTTAATGATCTTTCTGATCGCTCAAACAAGGACTTGCATCTCGGGCTCGAGCCCGAACCGCTCGGCCACATTGAAAACACCGAAGAATCACTGGCATTTTTCGAGCGCCTTACGAATGAGGCAAATAACCCGGCATCATTGCTCAAACGCGTTGGCATCAATTACGATTGCTGCCACTTCGCCCTGCAGTTCGAGGACGCGAAACATTCACTCAATGCACTCACTGAGGCCGGTATCCGCATTTCAAAAATCCACCTTTCCAGCGCCCTTAGACTCGATCCGCAAAATCCGGCAGCCATCACGACCATCACCAGCTTCGATGAGCCGGTGTATTCGCATCAGGTCGTGCATCAAAACAAATCCGGCTCCTTGAGCCGCTTTATGGATCTACCCGATTTCCTCCGCACCACACCATCAAGCATACCCGGCGAGGCTCGCGTGCATTTCCACATCCCGCTCGATGCAAAGCCATCAATACCGCTCGGATCGACCAGCGATCATGTTATCGACACGCTATCATGGATTGACTCCCACCCCGACGCCTGCACGCACCTCGAGATCGAGACCTACACCTGGGGCGTGATGCCGACCGAACTTCGCCGCCCGGTCGAGGAACAAATCGCCGCCGAATACCGCTGGGTGCTCGCGCAAAACATGTAGTGGATTGCCAAGCGGCATCAACTCGTGTTGGATCATGCCATGTCCGACATCAAAATCACCGTTCACACGACCGCCGGCGACATCGACGCCACCCTCTACGCGTCCAAGGCCCCTCTAACCTGCGCGAATTTCCTCAACCTCGCACGACGCGGCTACTACAACAATGTGGCCTTCCATCGCGTGATCGAAGGCTTCATGCTGCAAGGTGGCGACCCAACGGAAACCGGCCGCGGCGGCCCAGGATACAAGTTTGCCGATGAGTTCCATCCCGAACTTCGCCATCGCTCACCCGGCGTCTTCTCCATGGCCAACGCCGGTCCCGGTACCAACGGCTCCCAATTCTTCATCACGACCGTCGCCACTCCCTTCCTCGACAACCGTCACTCGGTCTTTGGCCAAGTCACCAACGGCATGGATGTGGTCGAAAAAATTACCGGCAAAAATAACACCGGCGAGCGCGGCTGCAAATACAACGGCATCGGCGATAAGATCACCTCGATCACAATTCACGACGATACAACGACACTGTTCGAGTCGCAAAAGGACCACCTCGAACACTGGAATTCGATCCTCGATCGCTGATGCAGGCACCGAGCGTGCAACTTCGGGGCAAATCATTGCGGCAAAACCCTAAAAGCAGCACCCAAACCCACCTGAATTAGCTTATTCCGACTTGATCCAACGCTGGGAAAAATCAAACTCATCCGAGCATGTCCGCAGCCTTCCAACACACCCTCGCCGGCCCCGCCACCCTCGAAGGAACCTCGCTCCACACCGGACAAAAGGTCACCCTCACTCTCAAACCCGCACCCGAGGGCCATGGATTCAAATTTCGCCGCATCGACCTGCCCGACCAACCCTTCATCAATGCCGATGTCGACAAGGTCCAAACCGTCGAACGCGCGACCACGCTCGCCGAAGGCTCGGTGAAGGTCCACACGGTCGAGCACGTGATCTCCGCCCTCACCGGCATGGGCGTCGACAACGCACTCATCGAAATGGACGCGAACGAACCGCCGATCGGCGACGGATCATCACGGCCATTCGTCGAAATGATCCGCAAGGCAGGCATCGTCACACAACCATCGCCGCGACGCGTTTGGGAAATCCGCGAAACGATCCATCAAGAAACCGCCGATGGCACACTGATCACGATCGTCCCCAGCAAGACCTTCAAAATTTCCGTCACCAATGTTGGACCCGACGGACGCTTCACCCAATATTTCTCCAGCGAAATCACTCCCGAAAAGTACGAGAAGGAAATCGCTCCCGCGCGCACCTTTGTTTATTACGAAGATGTCAAACCGCTCTTGGAAAAAGGCCTCATCAAAGGCGGTTCGCTCGAAAGCGCAGTAGTCATCCGCGGCGATGAAATCATGTCGAAGGAGCCCATGCGCTTCAACAACGAGTTCGCACGCCACAAGGCTCTCGACATCATCGGCGACCTCATGCTCTCCGGCGTTCGTATCCACGGCCATGTCATCGCGGTGAAACCCGGCCACGGTCCGAACACCAAAATGGCCGCCACGCTAAAGGCTGAATACCAACGCATGCGCTCGATGGTCCCCGCTGCCGTCAGCATCCCTGATGGCGAAAGTGTGCTCGACATCCACGAGGTTCTCAAAATCCTCCCCCACCGCTATCCGTTCCTCATGGTCGACCGCATCGTCGATTGCCTCGGCGAGAACAAGTGCACCGGAGTGAAAAATGTGACGATGAATGAGCCGTACTTCCCCGGCCACTTCCCCGGTCACCCGATCATGCCCGGCGTGCTCCAACTCGAAGCGATGGCACAGGTCTCATCGGTGCTCATGCTCCGCAAACCGGAAAATGTCGGAAAAATTGGCTATTTTATGAGCGCAGACAATGTGAAGTGGCGCCGCCCGGTTCTCCCAGGCGACACGCTGCTGATCGAAACCGAGATCATCAAGATCCGCGGCTCGATCGGCCAAACCCGCTGCCGCTGTCTCGTTAACAATGAGGTGGTTTCCGAAGCGGAATTAAAGTTCGCGCTGATGGATCGCTGATCAAAAAATTCCCGCTCAAATCTCCGAGCGCGAAATCAGCAGCAACCTAAGGCCATTGAGGCAGACCAATACGGTGCTGCCTTCATGACCCACCACGCCAATCGGCAAAGGCAATCCCCAGCCAAGCGCAGCGAGAATGAGTAGCACAATCACGCCACCGGAAAAACACAGGTTCTGCAGCAAAACCCGCTTGGCACGGCGTGCGTGATTCAACAGTAGCGGAATGTTTTCCAATCGGTCACCCATCAGCACGATGTCCGCCGTTTCCATCGCCACATCGGTACCGGCCGCACCCATCGCCACACCAATGTCCGCCATCGCCAAGGCCGGCGCATCATTGACCCCATCGCCGACCATCATCACCCGACCTTCCTGACGCAGCTGCCGGATGAGCTTGAGCTTATCCTCCGGCAATAAACCAGCATGCAGCTCATCCACATACGCCTCGCGCGCGATCGCTTCCGCAACAGGTTGCTGATCCCCCGTCAGCATTACGACACGACGCACACCAAGTTTGTGCAAATCATCCGTCAATGTCCGAGCCTCGGCCCGAATCGTATCGGCCATGACCATTACCGCCTTCGCCAATACGCGATCACCCTCACGCAAACCCATCCACACGCAGGTTTTTCCCATCTGCTGCAATGGCCGCGAGTGATTTTCAATTTTCTCAAATCCACTCACCTCAAGTTCACGAAACAAACGCTCGCTGCCCACAATCACCCGCATGCCATCAACATTTCCTTCCGCGCCCTTGCCGGGGGTGGCTTGGAAATCCGTCACCTCAGGCGAGGCAATGTCACAATCCAGCGCACCCTTCACAATGGCATGCGCCAAGGGATGCTCGGACTTCGCTTCAAGCGCCGCTGCCAAACGCAATAATGCCGCAACTTCCGCCGGCAAACTCGCACCCAAGGCATGCACACCATCGACAGTGACGATCTCCGTAAGCGACGGCTTGCCCACCGTCAGCGTTCCGGTCTTGTCGACCGCGACAATGTCGATCAATGCCGCGCGCTCAAGATGCGATCCACCCTTGATCAAAATCCCCCGCCTCGCCGCACCACCTATCGCCGATAGCACGGTCGCCGGCGTGCTGATGACCAAAGCACAGGGCGAAGCCACCACCATCAGCGTCATCGCTCGGTAAAACGCAGTGGAGAAATTTTCTCCCATCGCCAAAAACGGAATCAGGAAAACAACGATCGTGAATGCGATCACGCCCATCGCATAATACTGCTCTGCACGCTCAAGAAACCTTTGCGTGCCGGATTTTTCCGCCTGCGCTTCGGCCACGAGCTTGACCATTCGCGCAAGCGCGGAATCCTCCGGCCGCTTGGTCACCCGCAATTCAATGCCACCACTTTGATTGAGCGTTCCCGCAAACAGCAAGCTGCCAACGGTCTTTGAAACCGGCATCGACTCACCGGTCAGTGAGGATTCGTTGACATGCGTGGAGCCTTCGCTCAGCACACCATCCACCGAAATCTGTTCACCAGGTTTCACTACCACAATTTCATCCACCTCGACCTGCTCAACCGGCACTCTCACCACGGCCCCATCGCGTTTGACCATCGCCTCGGTCGGACGCAGCGTGAGCAATGCCTCAATAGCCCGCCGAGTGCGATCCATCGCATGGCGCTGCAGGACATTGGAAAAGCTGAACAAAAACAACAGCAAGGCCCCCTCGAAAGGTGCACCAATCAAGGCCGCGCCCAAGGCCGCGAGCACCATCAAAACATCGACATCAAGCACCCACTCACGCAGCGAAGCGATCGCCGATCTCACCCCTTGCTGACCCGCAAAAAGATAGGCCCCGAGATAAAGTCCATGTGACAAAGGTTCACTCACCCATCGGCCGACCACCCATGCAGCGATCAAAAACACAAAACCCAAAGCACAGGAAATTTCCTCGTTCAAATCGCCCGCCCGAACCTTTTCCCACAGCGAACGCTTCTCCATCAAACTCGCCTGCAAGGGTTGGATGTCGGCACCCGCATGCTTGAGGTCGGCGATGATCGCTTCCTCGGACTTGATCTGTGTGTCGAAAGTGACCGACAACACCTTGCCAATGAAGGTCGCCGTCGCACGCCTCACCCCGGGGATATCAGTGACTCGCTTCTCAAGCTTCTGCGCAACAGCCTCGCTTGCATCGCTCTCGATGCGAAATGTACTCCTGCGAATCGCCGATGCAAGTTGCTCACGGTGCTCGTCGACGATTCGGCGAAGCTCTCCCTCGCTCAACAAGCGCGGATCATAGTCAATGTGCAAGCCATTACCAGACGGGGCCTTCTCGACCCTCAGGATTCCGCTGTGATCGGTCAGCTTGTGCTCGGGCATTTCGCTGGAGCCAGAATTTTTCGGAACATCTTGCATGATGAAATAATGACGGAATTTCCACTTAGGGAAACAACATCATCATCTCAGAATTTTTTACGGACACCAGCTGCAAGTTGATGGAAGGCTGCCGAAACCGCATTCGCGGAAGGCTCCATCAGAGCAACAGGCACTCCCGAATCGGCCCGCTCACACGTCACCACATCGATCGGAATCCGCCCAAGCAATGCAACATTCATGGCCTCGGCCTCGCGCACGCCACCACCTTCACCAAAAAGATAGTAACGCTTGCCGGCATCACACTCAAACCACGCCATGTTTTCGATCAAACCCAGTATCGGCACATTCACCTTCGCAAACATCGACACGGCCTTGCGCGCATCGATCAATGCAACCTCCTGCGGCGTCGTCACAATCAACGCACCATCGACCGTCACGGTCTGAACAATCGTCAATTGGATGTCACCCGTGCCCGGCGGCATGTCGAGCACGAGATAATCCAAGTCATCCCATGCGACCTGACGCAAAAATTGCTGGGTGTAACGCGTCGCCATCGGCCCCCTCACAATCACCGGCGATCGGTCATCGAGCAGGAAACCCATCGACATGAGCTGGATGCCATGCGCTTCGAGTGGGATGATCTCATCACGCTCATTGGCCATAGGCCGATAATTGATCCCAAACATCTGTGCCACCGAAGGACCGTAAAGATCGCAATCGCAAAGCCCGACGCGCGCACCAGTCGCCGCCAGAGCCACTGCAAGGTTTGCCGCGACGGTTGATTTTCCCACTCCCCCTTTGCCCGACGCCACCGCGATCACGCGCTTCACTCCGGGTATCGACGACTTGCCCACACCCGAGCCACTGGACGCGGCGGGCGCATCCTTGACATCGATGTCCACCTTCACACTGCCAATCCCCGACACCCCGTCCAACGCAGTATGACAATCCTTGAAAATCTGCTCAGGCACCTTGGGATCACGGGTGGAAACCTCGATCTTCACCAGCGTCACGCCATCCTCCACGCGCACATCTTTAACCAAACCAAATGACACGATATCGCGCGAAAACCCCGGATATCGCACCTGCCGCAAAATTTCTCGTATGGAATCGGGAGTCATAAACACCGGCAGTTTCGCCCGACGACGCGCGTGTGCAAGCACTACTCGCAGGCAGACCACCCACGACAGCGCGGAAATTGAAAATCATCAGCCGATCACGCGACCGGGCGGTTGACTCGACTGCTCGATCCGTCCGATACTCCCGCGCACTTCAATTTCTCGAATTTATGGAAAATGTCATCATCATCGGCACCGGTTGCGCAGGCTACACCGCAGCGATCTACACCGCACGCGCCAACCTGAGCCCCCTTCTCCTCTCCGGCACCCAACCCGGCGGACAACTGACGACCACCACCGAAGTGGAAAATTTCCCTGGTCATCCCGATGGCATCATGGGCCCGGAGTTGATGATGAAAATGCAGGCCCAAGCGGAGAAATTCGGCGCCCGCATCGCCTATGCCAGCGTTGAGTCGGTCGAGCGTCGCAGCGATGGATCCTTTCTGCTTAAGGCCGGCGCGGAATCCTTCGAAGCCAAAACCCTCATCGTCGCGACCGGCGCCGCACCACGCCACCTCGGCCTGCCCGGCGAACAAAAACTCATCGGCCATGGCCTCACCTCATGCGCCACCTGCGACGGCGCCTTCTATCGCGATGTGCCAGTCTGCGTGATCGGCGGCGGCGACAGTGCCTGCGAGGAAGCCGACTTCCTCACGCGCTTCGCTAGCAAAGTTTTCCTCATCCATCGCCGCGAAGAACTGCGCGCCTCAAAAATCATGGCCGACCGCGTTCTCGCCAACCCAAAAATCAAGCCGGTCTGGAACTCAACGGTCACCGAATACCTCACCGACGAAAAAAGTGAAATGCGAGCGGTGACCCTGCAAAATCTCGTTAGCGGAGAAAAGTCGGAACTCTCCGTCGCCTGCGTGTTCGTGGCCATCGGCCATGTTCCTAACAGCGCGTTTCTCGGCGATCTGGTCGACAAGGATGAAAACGGTTACATCATCCAAACCGCCGGCCGCACCTCCACCAAGACTCCAGGACTCTTCGCTGCGGGCGATGTCGCCGACCATTACTACCGCCAGGCCATCACCGCCGCAGGTCAAGGCTGTGCGGCTGCCCTTGAAGCCGAGCGCTACCTCAGCGGGCATTGAGTAAGGGAAGAGTTATTTGTGATTGGTGATTGGATATTGGGGAAAATCGAAGAATCGGCTTCCTCTTTATCCCCAATATCAAATCTCTAATGTCTCTTCACCCCCTCCGCTTGCGCACGCCTTCGGCCAACACTTCAAGCGTCTCGACGGTCTCATCCCAACCAAGGCAAGCGTCGGTGATCGATTGACCCCGCTTCAGTGCGGACAAATCCTTGGTCAACTTCTGAGCTCCCTCAACGAGGTTGGATTCGACCATCAGCGAGGTGATTTCGCGGCTACCTTCGGCCACCTGATTCGCAATGCTGCGCGCGACCATCGGTTGATTGCGGAAGTCCTTGAGCGAATTACCGTGTGAGCAGTCGATCATGATCGATTCGTTCATGCCCTGTTCGCGGAGCATCGTCACCGCTTCTTCGATGAATGACTTTTCATAATTTGGACCGCTCTTGCCGCCTCGAAGGATCAGATGGCAGGAGTTGTTGCCAGTCGTTGAAACGATCGCCGATACTCCCTGCTTGGTCACCGATAGAAAATGATGCGGGCGCGATGCCGATTGTATCGCGTCGATGGCGATTTGCACCGAACCACCCGTGCCGTTCTTGAAGCCCACCGGCATCGAGAGTCCTGAAGCCAATTCGCGATGAATCTGCGACTCGGTCGTACGGGCACCAATAGCTCCCCACGCAATGAGGTCGGCGATGTACTGCGGTGAAATGGTATCAAGAAACTCGGTCCCCGCAGGCACGCCCATGTTGGCAAGATCGAGCAGCAAACCACGCGCAACGCGCAGACCTTGATTGATGTCGAATGAGTCATCGAGCCGCGGATCATTGATCAAGCCCTTCCAACCAACCGTCGTGCGCGGCTTCTCGAAATAGACGCGCATCATCACAAACAGATCCTTTTCAAAGCGCTTGGCCTCCTTGCGGAGCTTTTCACCATACTCGAGCGCCGCTTCAGGGTCATGAATCGAGCATGGCCCGACAATCGCCAGCAGACGATCGTCCTCACGCTGGATGATGGCATCGGCCTGAGCCCTCGCGCCTGCCACCAACTCGGAGGCCTTCTCGCCAAGCGGCAAATAATAGGCCAACACCGCGGGCGAAATGAGCGGGTTCAGGCCGGTGATCCGGAGGTCGTCAGTGCGATGATGCGTCACGCCCCAATCGTTGACCCCTGCCCGCATTTTAAGCAAGAGTGAAGTTCCCTTCGGCGGACGCTCAGGCGGTCCCACCCTGCGAAAATGCCTTGGCCTCAAGTTCCTTGATCAACCCCCGCAAGCCCGCATGAGGCCCGTTGAGATCCGGGTCCGCCGAGAGTACCTCGGCAGCGATTTTGCCCGCCTCCCTCACCAAGGTAGGGTCGGCGAGAAATTCCACAAATTTCAGCTCCGCAAGACCGCTTTGCGAAGTCCCCAGCACATCACCAGGCCCGCGCAGACGCAGGTCAGCCTCGGCAATTTCAAACCCATCGCCAGTGCCTTCCAACACCTTGAGCTTTTCCATGCCCTCAGGATTTTTCCCATCGCTCAACAAGATGCAGTAACCCTTGTTGCCACCGCGGCCGATCCTTCCCCGCAATTGATGCAACTGTGCCATGCCAAAGCGATCGGCATGATGCACCACCATCAGCGAGGCATTCGGAACATCAACGCCGACCTCGATCACCGAAGTCGCCACCAAAACCCCGATACGCCCATCGCGAAAATTTTGCATCACCCGCTCTTTTTCATCCGGCTTCAACTTGCCATGGATCAAACCAACTTCATGTCCCGATAAGCGCTTCTTCCACTTGGCGTGCGCCTCCACCGCCGACTCGACCTTGAGACCTTCGCTTTCCTCGACCAAAGGATACACCAGATAAGCCTGACACCCCTCCGCGAGCTTGCCCTTCACAAATGCGGTGACATCCGACTGCTTGGCGGAAACGCGAACCGCTGTGACGACCTCTCCGCGTCCGGGCGGTTTTTCATCCAACACGGAAACATCAAGATCACCATACAAGGTCATCGTCAGCGTGCGCGGAATCGGCGTCGCGGTCATCACCAAAACATCTGGCGTTTTGCCCCTGCCAATCAATGCTGCGCGCTGACCAACCCCGAACTTGTGCTGCTCGTCGATCACCACCAACCCGAGATCCTCAAAATTTCCACCTCCATGGATCAGGGCATGCGTGCCAATGACCATCTGCGGATGAGAATTATCCTCATGCGTTCGCTCATCGCGCGACGCGGTGCGCAAGGCAATGCGAATCCCCAAAGGTTCAAGCCACTTGCGAAATGTCAAAAAGTGCTGTTCCGCAAGGATCTGCGTGGGTGCCATCAGCGCGGCCTGGGAGCCGGAGTCGACCGCCATGAGCATCGCCGCCATCGCAACAAAGGTTTTTCCCGAACCCACATCCCCTTGCATCAATCGCGCCATGGGTCGCGGCTCGCGCATGTCTTCTATGATCTCGTGAATCGACCTCTTCTGCGCCCCTGTCAGATCGAAGGGCAGACTCGCGTAAAATTTCTTCAGTAAAGTTGTTTTGCGTCCGTGAGAGCGCCCCTCGAGACGACAGTGATTCTTGCGCCGCCACAGCACATTAAGCTGCACGGCAAAAAATTCCTCGAGCGCAAACCTACGGCCCGCCGACTTCGCGATTTCAAACGATTCGGGAAAATGCACCGCACGCAAATCATCGAAACGCGCAACCCCACTGCCGACATCGATGCCCGAGTCCAAGCTCGTAGGATCCACCAGGCCAAGTAACTCGTGCATAACCTCGCGCAAGCGCCGCTGTGAAATTCCGGAAATGTTACGATACACCGGCACGATCCGGTCGAGATGAATGGAACCACCTTCAAGATCATCCTCACGCAAAATTTCAAACTCCGGATGATCGATGAAAAAACGCCCATCGATTTCCTTCAATTTTCCATGCGCCACCACTTGCTGACCCGCCGCAAGGACCTTGTTCATGAACGGCATGTTGTACCAACGGCAGGTGACGCGCGCGGAACCGAAGAGACCGCCATTCGCATCGACCAACACCGCTTCAAAAAGCCCTTTGCCCTGTCCAAATCGCCGCTGTGTCGTATCGACGACCTCCGCGCGAAAACAAATCGGACCAAGACTCGCCGAGTTCACGGAAAAGCCCAACTGCCGTCGGTCCTCATGACGCTTGGGAAAATGGTCGAGCAAATCCGCAACGGTCGAGTACCCAACCATCCGCAAGGACTCAAGCTCGCGGCTCACCAAAAGGCCGACATGGGCCAAATCATCATGGGCGGATATCACAGCATCAATGACAGGAATACTTTCTATCAAGCCTCCCCGATCGCCGCAAGCTTCCTCAGGTAACTGAAACTGTAGATCCCGGACGAGTGGCCATCCGCCCAGAACAACTGCAACGCGTAACCACCCACTTGCTCGAAGCGCGACAGCTCGAATGCGTGAGGCCCGTATTCTACCAAAGGCCTCACCACCCGCCCCAAGGCATCCGGCTCACCTTGGCATGCCGCACACGGGCAGGCACGCCGCAGCATGGCCAATGGCAGATACGCTTCAAATGAATCACCAAAAACGCAGGCAAATTCATCCCCGATGATGGCCACATGTTGCAAGGTTTCTGTCATGATCTTTGGGCTCTCAACCAAGCTCGCCCTCCACCCTCTTGCTTCGGTGACCAAAGATCAAGGATCCAACCCGCACATGGGTCGCCCCCTCCTCAATCGCCACTTCATAATCACCACTCATTCCCATACTCAACTGGGGAAATTGACGACTCGAAATCGCTTCAATCTCATCACGCAATTCGCGCAGCGAAACAAACCACCGTCGCGCCGACTCAGCATCAGGCCCCGAAGGCGGAATGCACATCAGCCCGCGAATCCGCAGATGCTCCAACGCACCCAATTTTCCAATCTCCTGACGCAAGACCTCCGGCTCAAATCCACCCTTGCTTGCCTCGCCACCAATATTGACCTGCAGGAAAATTTCCGCCGCATGACCCAACTCGCCCGCGATGCCATTCACGTACTCCGCCAAACGCAACGAATCGACGGCATGAATGACACCAAACTTCTGCAAAATTTTACGCACCTTGTTGCGTTGGACGCCGCCAATGAAATGCCAACTCAGCGAAGCAGGCAACGCTTCGATCTTCGCCTCAGCCTCTTGCAGGCGACTCTCGCCGAAAACCTGCTGACCCGCCTTTACCGCCTCGGCAATGTCGCTCACCGGAAATGTTTTCGACACAGCAATCAATTCCACCGACTGCGGCTCTCGCCCGGCACGGCGGCAGGCAGCCTCCATGCGCTGCCACACCTCCGCCAAATTCGTCGCAATGCAATCCATCAACGCAGGTGAAAAAATGCGATCTCACTCGATCAAGCCCGCCACGCGCGCGCTTTCCGAAAGCTCAACCAAATCGCGAAGCACCGAAATCGACTCACGCTTGATCGGATCCAGCCCCGTCGGCCACTTCGGCGCATCATCGAGATCCTCTGCTTCATCCTTGGCTCTTCGCATGAATGAGGCACTTTCATCGGACGGATCGTAAGGCTTGAGCTCCTGGCGTTCCTTATTTTCATGCTTATTGATGTCGTCGAGGGTAAGCTTGTAGAATTTGAATCGCTGTTTGTCCTCTTCCACGATTTTTGCGAAGCGCTCGCGGCGCTCGGCGTTGCGTTCCTTTTGTCGCGCGTCCGACTCGGCCAATTCTTTTTCACGCTCGCTTTTGTTTAGCGACAGCGTGTTGGCCTTGATGCGCTCACTGGTTCTACACACATCATCTCGCACATACGAAAAATCCTTGCAGGCATCCAGGCGCTTGGCACTCAACTCCTTGATTGTTGGGATGAAAAGCTTCTCAGCTTCCAGCGGTTTGAAATCATCAGCGCTGCGGATGAGGTCGTGAGGCAGAGAGTGTTCGAGGAAAAACTCACCGATCTCAAGGCCGTCCATGATACTCGGAATCACGACATCCGATTTCACACCATCCATCTGAGTCGAAGATCCAGACGGACGATAAAATTTCTGAATCGTGACTTTAAGGAATCCCGCACCATTGCGATTGGAAAAAAGTGGCAACATGCGACCGATGTCCATCGGCTGCTGCACGGTTCCTTTGCCAAATGTCGAGGCCTCACCAACCACCACGGCACGATTGAAGTCCTGCAAGGCACCAGCGAGAATCTCGCTCGCGGAAGCGCTGCTGCGATCCGTGAGCACCACCATCGGCCCAGTATAGATCGGCTTGCCGTTCTCGGAACTCTTCACCTGCACACGCCCAAGCGTGTCCTTCACCTGCACTACCGGCCCCCGCTCCATGAAAAATCCCGTCATCCGGCGAACCTCGTCGAGTGAGCCTCCTCCGTTGTTGCGCAAATCAAGGATGAGCCCATCGATTTTTTCCTCCATCAAGCGCTTGAGAAGTTTTTCGACATCATCTGCACAGCTCACCTCACCATTGTCGAAATCGGCATAAAACGACGGGAGCGTGATGACTCCCAATCTTTTCGAATGATTTTTCTCTGTCTTGAGATCGATGATCTCTCCACTTGCTTGTTCGTCCTTCATCTCCACCTTGTCGCGTCGAATCACGACCATGCGCGTCACCCCCGGAGGACCTGACGCAGGCTCAACCTTCAACGCCACCGAGGTACCCTCCTTGCCGCGGATCAGATCCACCACCTTGTCGATTTTCATGAACATGATATCGACCATGTCGCTTGGTTTGTCGGTATTAAGGGCATTCACGCCAACCACCCTGTCGTTGAGCTTGAGACTCCCCTCGCGATCGGCTGGCCCGCCTACAACAATGCCCATGATTTTTGTGGCACCATCCTCCTCCGCCTGAAGCAAAGCTCCAATGCCGACAAGTTCGTTCTTCATCCCATCCTTGAACCTGCTCATCTCGCGAGCACTCATGTAATCCGTGTGCGGGTCATAGGCTCTGGCCACTGCGCTGAGGAAATAATTGGCGACCTCTTCATTGTCCGCATCCTCAACGCTGGCAAGAAATCGCTTGTAACGCAGCGCAACCTTCTCCTTGGGACTACGATCATCACTGCTGGGATCCGCCTTGCCCTGCTCTTTTGCCAACTTGGCCAACATTTCACGACGAAGCACCTCACCCAACACGGCTTCCTTGATCTGCAGCCTCCACAAATCGGCCGCCTCCTTTTCGTTTTTTGGCCAAGGAGCATCCTTGCGGCTTATCAACACCTTTTCATTGGTTGTAAAATCAATGTCGGCATCGTTGAGAAGTTTGCCGGTCTGCCCAACTCTCGTCCTGACCCGCTCTTTAAAAACCTCATAGATCTCGGTCGCTGCCTGCATGCTCTGGCCCCGGAGGATAAGGCTGTGCATTTGACTACCATAAGTCTCGTTGAACCGATCCACATCCTCTTGGGTGAAGTACAATTTCTGGAAATCAAGGTCCTTGAGATAATCCTCCAAAAAACGCCTACCCAAGGCCTCATCGAATGGCAATCTGGCGAAATGCGCATTTTGCAGCATGATGGACATCTGCCGGCCCACCTCATTGAAATCGGCTTGCTGGGCGGGGAGATGGCCGAATGATGCCAATGCAGCCACTGCAAATAGTGAATTTCGAAGCCGGGAAAATGTCATGTTCATGCGATTTTACGGGGGGATGTCGTTTGACGGATCTTAACTTGACACCGCTTTCGCCATTGTCGATTTCCAAAATCGGGATCAAAGATTCGGCAGCTTTTTTTGCGTGATATGAACCCACCATTCGCAGCTGTCTGAAGATCCTACAGCCCCACCCATGATCATGGGCCCACTAGGGCATTTGGGCCAAAGCCTCCACGTATGCTATGGGCCAAGCATAGACACATTCCTTATGCCCGACTCATTTGGAATCCAGTTTCATAAAAACCCCAAAAAACGAGCCAAGTGAAGGTCAACGACCAAAGGCGTTTTTCTGGGGGATTTCAATCGTGTCGTCGGACTCAAGCAATATGTTCATGTTCTCACCCTTGGTAAGATCGTATTCCATCTGCTTGCCGTCTCTGTACAGCTTAACACGGTGCATGCTTCCAAACTCGGTGGCTCCACCCGCATTCTGAATTGCCTGATAAATGGTTAGATTCCTGTTGTACGGAACAGGCCCCGTCCTGCGAGCCTGCCCACCCACGGTAACCACTTTTTCTTCGATGCTCTTGGCACTCGAATCAATCACTTGGAAGGTGGGATTGGTGTAAATCTCCGCCGACCTGAAACGCTGTTCCAAACTTGAGGCCAGCTGCTCGGCGTGCAAGCCGGCCGCCCTCACCTGACCAATGAAAGGCACATTGATGTTTCCGGATTCGGAAACCGGATATATCCCATCAACACGGCCTTTTTCCTCACTCGGAACACCGCTGACTGAAATCTGAATCGCGCGACCAGGCTGAATCTGGCCACACAGAACGCTTGCGGTGCACGCGATTGAAGCAAAAACAGAAATAACGGTTTTGAATTGCATGATCGTTTGATGGTGGGTGCTAATATAGATCCGATTTGTTATCTGAAGCATCAACAACCTTTGCCACCGACTCCGTTTTAACCTCGGTCTTCACCGTGACGGTTGGAACCGAAGGAGCGATATGTGAATCCGACGGCGCGTAATATGTGTAATAGCTGGTGTAGTATTGATATTGGCTGTCGCTGCGAACATCAACGTTGTTGAGAACGACACCAAGAATGCTACCACCCACATTTTCGATGGAATGTTTGACGCGAAGCAGCATGTTTCTTGGCAATTTGCGATGCTGGACCACAATGATCGAAAGGTCGACCTCGCTTGAAATCACGGATGCGTCACTCACCCCAAGAATGGGCGGGCTGTCAACAAACACGAGATCGAAGCGCTGTTTCACATCCTGAATCAACTCGGACATGCGTCGAGAATTGAGAATACCCGCAGCGTCCACAGGTAAAATGCCCGACGGCATGAAATAAAGGTTATCTATCGGGGTCTGGAGAATCACATCCTCGAGCATCAACTCGGTCGTAAGGTAATTGGTCAAACCGACTGAATTGTTGATCCCGAAGAAAGTGTGAAGACGCGGGCGACGCAGGTCAGCGTCAATCATCAGTGTGGTATAACCGCCTTGCGCGCAAATGTATGCGAGATTCATCAACGTTGTCGACTTACCCTCACCGGCACCACCCGACACAACGGTGATCGCATTATCCTCCGGATTCTTGCGGTTGAATTCGATATTGGTTCTGAGGATACGGTAAGCTTCCGCATCAGGACTGGATCCTCTTTGTCTGTGCAAGATGCTAATGTCCTTGGGAATGACCGCAAGAACTGGCACTTGAAGATACCGCTCCACGTCCTCGAGTGTCTTCACCGAGGTATCGAGATATTCCAGCAGAAAGGCGACACCCACTCCGAAGATCAACCCGACGACTGCACCAAGCACCAAATTCAATGTCACATTCGGGCTGACTGGGCTCTCGGAAATGACCGGAGAATCATGGACCAGGACAGTCTCAGGCGGCATTTTGCTCGAAATGGTCTCGCCCATTTGTTTCAGCTTCATTGTTTGCAGAAGCTCCTGGTCGGTTTCAAAGTCACGCTTGGCATCGACATAGTCTTGGGCATCAAGTCCCCGTTTGATGGCCTCTTCGCGGGTCTCGTCCTTCATCGACTCAAAACTCTTGAGACGGTCGGTTGCCAGATCAAGCTGAGCGGTAAGGGTCGCACGAAGATTGACAACCCCCTCGTCGAGCTGACGCTTCATGTTTTGGATCTGATCTGCGGCAGCAAGCACAGTCGGATGTTTTGCACCCAAACCATTGATGCGAAAACCATCCATTTGCCTTTTTGCATCGAGATACTGCGGGTAAAGATTGCGGATGATGTTGTCGGGAAGATCCAAGCCTGCCGCATAAACCATCAACTGGTCACTGCCGTATTTCAAAAGACTGCTGATCTGACTCTCAAGTTTGCGCTTTTCCTGTTCAAGTTGGTTATATGCTTCAAGTGCGGTCCTCGCACCTTGGTCTTCGTCCACACCTGAAGTTTGACCATAAAACGAATCCGTCCCCTTGTAGATAATGCCTTTGGTGCGCACAATCGTGGCAAGCACTTTGCGGCGCTCCTCAACCTTGTCTTCTTGGTTTCTTACGGCCTTGTTGAGTTCTCGCAGGGCATTTTCGGCATCACGCCCTTCAATCTCCGCACGGTACAGTCTGTAGGCCCTGGCAACCTCTTCGGCAATATCCCTGGCATCCACCTTGTTCGTATGACGCACGCGAATGGAAATGAGATCGGTACCGCGGATATTCTGGGTGCCGACGACGCCCTTGAGGATTCGCAATGCAGTCTCCTTGTCGACACTCCAGCGGTTCACCAACTCAAGGTTCTGCACAACCTTTTCAAGGGAATTGCGGCTCTTGATTTTTTCAAACTCCGTACCGAAGAACTGATCAGTTACCCTCCCAGAACCAGAGAGCTCGTTCATCTGAGAGCCAAGGGGCGAAATGCCCGCGGCGCGCGGCTTGACCTCGATGATCGCCTCACTTTCGTATTTCTTGGGCATCACATAGGTGATGACGGCCGCCGTCATGAACACCAACAGCAACGAAAGCAAAATGAGCCCGTAGCGGTTCTTGATGACCTGCCAATAGTCCACCGCGTGGAGCATGGCTTCGTTCTGTTGGACGGAAGTCGTGTTCATACGTCAAATTTTCACAGTATTTGGGGATTTTCAAAAAAAATGAAAAATCCCGCAATGTTTGCACTGCGGGAGATCAAATCTCAAAAATCAGATTTCAATCGGGGTAATCAGGATGGTTTTCAGTTCAAATGGGCAGCGGATCAAAACTCGGCCGACAAGCCCAGTGAAATGCGATTACGAACATACTCACGGTCGTCGCTGATGTCCGTAAAGGTTTGGGTGTAGGTGTAATAGAGGTTGCAGAAAAGATAGTCCGTCATCTTGTACGAACATCCAACATAAACGTTGATGTTACTTTCATACTTATCTGGACCATATTTGCCGGCATCTTCAACATCACGACCGTTCATGTAATTCGAGAAGATCAAATCCGTACCCGATAACAGTGAAAAATCCTCAGAAACGGTATATCTTGCATTAGCACCAGCGCGCAAAGCTCGGCGATCCTCGTAATCGTAAGATGCCCCGCCTGAGGCGAGTACCGTATCATTAACTTCGGCACTGTAGCGGGTGTAGCCAGCGAGGTTGAGTTGCTGATTTATCTTTGATCTCAAAGCAATCTCCAAGTAAGGAGATGCGCCGCCATCACCTTCCTTGACATCGCGCAACTGGATACCTGTCTTGAAAATACCGACCGTATTGGGCGAGAACCGATGATCCACACCGATCACAAAAAACTGGTCCGTTGAATCGGAGGCAACGCCCGAGCCAATAGTCTGGTTATAACGGTACTCGGGTGTGAGCACCGTCTGCGGACTGAGTTGGTAACGGAACTGCTCATAAAAACCGATCGTGGTGCGGTCATTGTCATTTTCCTCTTCGGTATTGGAACGGTTTCCGCTATAGCGAATCCCCGTGTAAGTTCCGAGCCTCTCGGTCCAACGATAACCGATCGAATTGTCAGTCATCCATGTAAAAGACTCCCCACCGCTACGGCTGGATGCAACCCCGTATGAGTACTCCGGCTCAAGTTCGTTGGCTATATAATTGCGGCTGCTGAGCCTGACTCGCTCGTTAAAACGATGATTAAACGATGCATTGAGCCGGGATTGGCTGAAGGTGTCATCCTCAAGGGATTCTGGCTTATCAAAATAGTAAATCAGACCAAGCTTGCCATAGATGTCCCAAGTGGTCTGTGGGTTGGCACCACTCCAAGAGACTCCCAAATCGGGACTGATGGCCATTGATGCATCAGAACCTTTGGAGCTTTGAATGCCAGCATTTACATTGTCGTCATATACCGCACTGGCTCCGAGCAACCACTTGATGGGAAAAGACTCTTGGGCTTCGGTGCCAGTATAATACAATCCATCGGCCCCAAGGACGGGGTTTGAAAGTACAATCAGTGACAAGAGTGAAAACTTACGCTTCATGATTTGATTCGGGGTGAAAAACATTCCAAACAATGAGACTCAAAAACTGTGATTACTTTGGGTTGGTCCTGGTGGTAGGCGGCAATATTGGCGGAAAGACAATCACAGACCCCCCCCCCCCGCCGTCAGTAAAACCACCATCACCATAGCCGCCGCCGCCGAAACCTTCATCACCACTAGCACCACCTTGTTCGTCTTCTTTTTTATCATCTTCACCAATTGGAACCTCACCGAGGGGGGTCTGACCCGGGAAGTTAAGAGGGTTGGGAGTTACGGAGGCTTGGGCATTGGATGCCGCATTCTGAATGACCGCAGCGGCATCCGGTGCGGTGGCAGTGGCAGTTTGCGTGATGGCCGCCGAGCTATCCGGTGCCGCAGTGATCGCCGCCTCGACAATGGAGGCCACGCTTTGCGGCGCAGCTTCGATGGCTGCCTCAACGACCGAGGGGATAAGGGCCGGATTGGTCACAGCCATAACCGCCGCTGATGTGATAGCCGGCGCGCTATCAGGGGCCGCCTTGACCGCACCTTCAACAATTGCGCTGACTGTGGCTGCATCAGTGGCCTTGGCGACCGCCGCTTCGGCGATGGCCGTCACCGCTTGAGGAACCTCTTTGACGGCAACCTCAACGATGAGAGCAATGAACGAAGCGTCACCACCGAAAAGTTGGTTCTGAATAACGGCCTCGATCGCCGCAACGACAATTGAGGTAACTTGGTCAGGATTTGCCCGCGCCGCTTTGGCAACAAGATCGACGATTTTCTCCTTATCCTCACCAGCCGCAACAACCGCACTCTTGATGCTCGCAATGACCGAGCTGGAGTTTTCGGTCTTGGTCGTGCTTTCGGTTTGTGCGTAGATCGAAAGATGCCCCATGACCAATGCGATGACGGTTGCGATGATTCCAGATATCTTCATGGCGATTAGCTAGTTTGGGTTTGTGCGAAAAAAGATCGATTGGAGCGGGCAGCGGGAATCGAACCCGCATGTCTAACTTGGAAGGATAGCGCTTTACCACTAAGCTATGCCCGCATCGACACCAGAAATATCGCCCGCCAGACCGCTTGAATGCAACATTTTTTTCTCAAGACGAGCCACTATTTAAGTAATCTTTAGCAATGTATTCTCATCGGGAAAAGGATCTCAAAGGCTCTCGCGGTGGGCTCGAAATTCATAGCCCCGTCGGATGGTCATAAAAACTCCAGGGCAAGCGAAAATGCCGCCCGATGATTTCCGCAACTCTTTGAACTCCAAAGGTTTCGGTAGCATAGTGCCCGCCGTAAAAGAGATTGACCCCAAGCTCCTCTGCCAAGCTATAGCTCCAATGCGGGCCCTCGCCGGTGATGAATGCATCGACGCCGGTTTCGGCAATTTTTGCAATTTCGCTGCCGGCACCGCCCGTGATGATAGCGACCCGTGAAATTTGCTCCGGCCCGGCCGGACAAAGGTGCACCCGCCCGCCAAGAACCTGCTCGAGCCGGGCCCTGAGCTCCTCCCGACTACCCTGCCAGCGACCGCTGAGCCCGACCCGGAAGCCCTTGATCTCGATGTCCGGCCGCGGATCAACGACCCCAAGCGCTTCTGCCAAGAGCGCGTTGTTGCCCCAAGCGGGATGCACATCGAGGGGCAAATGACTCGAATAAATCGCCAGTCCCGCCTCCATCGCCACTCGCAATTTGCGGTAAAAGGCCCCAGTCACCGGCTGCGCGCCCTGCCAAAACATGCCGTGATGAACAATCAGCAGTCCCGGCCCGCCCGCCGCCACGGCTTCGATCACCGGCAAAGAAGCGTCCACCGCCGCGACGACGCGATCGACCTTGCCTTCATTCGCCAACTGCAAGCCATTCATCGCGCCCGGGTAATCAGCGATCTCGGAAACCCTCAGCTCGCGATCGAGAAATTCCACCAAATCGTGCAAATTTGCCATGACCCATCCATGTCCGCTACCCGCCCGGATGTGGAGAAAATTTCATCCCAAAAAAATTTCACAGGAGATCACATCAGTCGCCAAACACCCGACTGCGAGTCTCGCCATCGGCAAACCTCGTGCGCAATTCATCGCCGGGCTTGAGCTCATGAGCCGATTTCACCAAGCGCCCTTGCGCATCGAGCGTGATGGAAAATCCGCGCTGAAATGCCGACTCCGGCCCGAGCGCGCGCAACAAGCCCGCAAGTTGCATCAGGCGCTCACGCTTGAGCTGCATCGCATTCACGCATGCCACATCAAACTGCCTGCGCATCGCCGCCAATGACTCCACGCGACGCTCAAGCACCCGCGCGGGATGATGCCCCCGATGCCGCAAACCCAGCTCGCGTAGCCTCACCCGCGAGGAATCCATCGATGACTCAAGCGTGCTCATCAGCCTGTCGGCCAAGGCATCCAAGCGCATCACGGGTTCGCGCAACAAACGCTCGCCATCGCGCTGCAAAGTGCCCCTGCGCAAAATTTCAAGCTGCCTCTGACCTTGCGAAATTCGCTCATGGATCACGCGCTCGCCACGGCGACGAAGTTGCGCGAGCCTTGCCTTCAAGGTCGCGGCATCCGGCACCACCAACTCAGCCGCCGCACTCGGCGTCGGCGCACGCAGGTCGGCCACAAAATCCGCAATGGTGAAATCAATCTCATGCCCGACCGCCGAAACCACCGGCAGCGGACATGCGGCAATCGCGCGCGCGACAATTTCCTCGTTGAAATTCCAAAGGTCCTCGATGGATCCGCCGCCGCGCCCAACAATCAACACCTCGCAGCGCGGCAAACCGAAATCATGAGGCCGCCCGATCCTTTCTATCGCCCTCGCGATTTCCACCTCCGCACCTTTTCCCTGCACCCTCACTGGATAAAGCACCGCCTTCACCCATGGCGCGCGGCGCGACAAGACATTCAGCATGTCCTGCAAAGCCGCCCCCGATTCGGAAGTTACGATGCCCACCACACGCGGAAAAAACGGCAGCGGTTTTTTGCGTTCCGCATCAAATAAACCTTCTTCCTGCAGACGCCGCTTGAGCTGCTCAAACTTCGCCTGCAAGTCCCCCGCCCCGGCACGTTCGACCTGCCGCACGATGATCTGCAATTGCCCGCGCGCCTCATAGACGCTGGCCTCGGCAAACACCCGAACTTTCGCGCCATCCAGCAAAGCAGCCGAACCCTCGCGCCTCGCCGCCGAAAACATCACACACTGAATCTGCGCACCCTCATCCTTGAGCGAAAAATACCAATGCCCGCTGCCCTGTTTTTTGAGATTCGAAACCTCGCCCTCGACCCACAATACACCGATCTCGCCCTCAAGAATCAGCTTCATCCGCCGCAAAAGTTGCGTCACGGACAAGGCGGCATCCGCCACAGGCTTGGAATGCGAAAACAAATCCACGCCCGAATCTGCCAGCCAAAGGGAAAATGATCGAGCCGGAAAATTTCCCGCAAAAAAACAAATTGCCCGACCGAGCAGATTGCCCGCTTCCCACACGCGAATTTCGGCATTAAGAAAAACCCCGTGATCCGCTCGCTGCGATTGATGGACTTCAGGTGCTTTGAGTCGCTCGATCTCGAAGCGCCCGAAGCTGGTGCCATCCTCACCGGCGACAACGCTCAAGGCAAAACCTCGATCCTCGAAGCGATCTGCATGCTCGTGCGGCTGCAATCCCCACGCAGCCACCGTCTCGCCACGCTCGCACGCTTTGGCAAAGACGGCTTTGGAATCGCCGGCAACGCATGGTGCGAAGAACGGCAGGTGAAATGGAACCGCAGCGGGATCATCCTCAAACAAGACAACACAACCTGCGCCAGCCGTTCGGACTACCTCGCACAGGGCGGACTCATTGTGTGGATGGGCAACGATGACCTCGAACTCGTTCGCGGACCCGGCGAAACCCGTCGACGCTACCTCGATTTCATCGGCTCGCAAATCGGCCCCGCCTACCGCCGCTCATTGGCCCGCTATCGTCGCGCATTGATGGCCAAAAACCTGCTCCTGCGCGAAGGTCACGGCCGCGAAAAAGAAATCCTCTCCTACGATCAAATCCTCGCCGAACACGGCAGCCAAATCATCCGCGCCCGCGCGCAAATGATCGCGCAGCTCAACCCCTTCGCCGCCGATGCACAGGCCGCCATCAGCGGCAAAAACGAATCCCTTACTCTCGATTACATCCCGGCCAGCGGACCCGATCTCCACAAGTCCATCATCGACGCCCGCGAACGCGAACAACGCAACCGCCAATCGGTGGTCGGCCCTCACCGCGATGATATCTCGCTGCGCATCGACGGCAAACCCGCCGCCGACTTTGCTAGTGAGGGCCAACAACGCACGATCACGCTCGCCCTCAAACTCGCGCAAGGCCGACTGCTCGAAACCGCCGGCAAAACCACCCCGGTCTACCTGCTCGACGACATCTTCGGCGAACTAGACCCGCTCCGCCGCAACGCGCTCATCGCTCACATGCCCGCAAACGCCCAAAAGTGGATCACGACCACCCACCTTGATTGGCTCAAATCCACCTCAAGCCTCGGCCCAATCGCCCGCCTCACCATCAAGGCCGGCACCTGCTCAGAAAGCCGCAAATGAGGCGAAAGGATACTTTCATCCTTTGATGAATATCCTCAAGCTTTTGCGCTTATCTCAGAAAACACAAAAGCCCGGGAAATTCCCGGGCTTTTGGCGAAACTGATGACTTGATAAAATCAGCGCGAGTAAAGCTCGACGATGAGCTGCTCGTTGACCACCGGATCGATGTCCGAACGCTCAGGCACACGCGAAACGGTGACCTCAAGCTTGTCCTTGTCGACATTGAGCCAATCGCACGAAGGCATCGATTGAGTCAGATCGGTCATGCGAAGCGCAAGTTGTTGCGAAGAGGGCTTGGCACCAACCTTGATCACATCGCCCGGCTTGACCTGATAGCTCGGGATATCGACGCAACGGCCGTTTACGAAAATGTGGCCGTGGTTGACGATTTGACGCGCAGCTTGGCGGGAGTTGCCGAGGCCTGCACGATAGCAAACATTGTCCAGACGGGTTTCAAGCAACTGAAGAAGAATCACACCGGTCACACCACGACGCCTTGCGGCCTCTTCATAGTAACCACGGAACTGCTTCTCGAGCACACCGTATTGGAAGCGAAGCTTTTGTTTTTCGCCAAGTGCGACGGAGTACTCGCTCTTCTTCTTGCGACCAGCGCGCACACCGTGCTGACCGGGCGGAAAGTTGCGACGCTCAAGCGCCTTGGAAGAGCCAAAGAGTGCCACGCCAAACCGGCGGCTGATCTTGGTACGGGGACCTGTGTAACGAGCCATGTTGTGAAATGAGTAAGTTGGATGTTAAACGCGGCGAGCCTTCTTCGGACGGCAGCCATTGTGCGGAATCGGAGTCACATCGCGGATGGAAAGGATTTCCAAACCAAGACCTTGCACGGCGCGAACCGCGGACTCACGACCGGAGCCAGGGCCTTTGACGCGGACATCGACTTCCTTAAGCCCGTGGCCCATTGCTTGGCGGCAGGCATCTTGCGAAACCACCTGAGCGGCATATGCGGTGCTCTTGCGCGAGCCCTTGAAGCCCATCTTGCCAGCGGTCGACCATCCGATCGCGTTGCCGTTCACATCGGTCACGCTGACCAATGTGTTGTTGAAGGTGGCGGTCACATGGACCACTCCGCGGGAGACATTCTTCGAGCCCTTCGCCTTGTGGATCTTGATCTCCTCTTCACCTCCGCCGATCTCGGCGAAAATGTCGCGCTTGGCCTCCTTCTTCGGAGCCTCGGCAACTGCCTCCGGCGCTGGGGCCGCTGCGGCAGCCTTCACTTCGGCTTCGATTTCCTGATTGGTTTCTTGGTCGGACATGAATCAATGATTGATAGGATTACTTCTTAACGCCCACGGTCTTTTTCTTGCCTTTGCGGGTGCGGGCGTTGGTGCGGGTGCGCTGACCACGAACGGGCAACCCACGCTTGTGGCGGATGCCACGGTAGCAGTTGATCGAGGTAAGGCGCTTCATCTGGGCCTGACGCTCGCGGCGAAGGTCGCCTTCGACGAGGATGCCTTCGGTCTGAATGACTTGGGAAATGCGGACGAGCTGGTCTTCGGTGAGTTGACCTGTGCGGATGTTGGGGTCGATTCCCGCATGCTCGAGGATTTTGGCAGCCGTCGGACGGCCAATGCCAAACATGTAGGGAAGAGAAGCTTCGATGCGCTTCTCGTTGGGGATTTCAATGCCTAGGATGCGTGCCATGATATGCGGTGTTTCGCGTGCTTGTTCGGGACATTCGGACTGTCTCCGAAACCCTGCGGGGCGGGTGGTTTACCAGACAATCAAGATCTGGCAAGCCGGAAATGGAAATTTTCCGGAGCAAATGGCCGATTCCGCAAAATTTACCCTAAGGCGGGCGCCCTTGCCCATCGAAACGCGCCAAACAGTGCCCCAATTCTCCTTCTTGGCTCAAGTCCGGCAACGACATCACTTCTGGACAAAAAGCCACTCGTAACTAGCTTTGGACCCATAACTCAATACATGGATTCTTCAACCAAGCTCCCCCCGCAACTCCCTCAAGACGATGTCGCCGCCATCGACGAACTTGGAAAAACTTACCAGACCCTACGCGGCGAAATCGGCAAGGTGATCATCGGTCAAGAAGAGGTGATCGAACAACTTGCAATCTGCCTCTTTGCCAGAGGTCACGCGCTGCTCATGGGCGTACCCGGACTTGCCAAAACCCTACTCGTTTCATCGGTCGCCCAAACCTTCGACCTCAGCTTCAACCGCATTCAGTTCACACCCGACCTGATGCCCGCCGATATCACCGGCACCGACATCATTCAGGAATCCGGCGTTGGCGGCCGTCGAGAATTCGAATTCATCAAGGGCCCGGTATTTTCCCACATGGTGCTCGCCGATGAAATCAACCGCGCGCCTGCCAAAACCCAATCAGCCATGCTCGAGGCCATGCAGGAAAACAAGGTGACCGTCCTCGGCAAAACCTATCCGCTTCCCTCACCATTTTTTGTCCTCGCCACCCAAAACCCGATCGAACAGGAAGGCACCTACCCGCTGCCCGAAGCGCAACTTGACCGCTTCATGTTCCTCATCGAAGTCGACTACCCCAGCGCCGACGAGGAAACACGCATCGCAAGGGAAACCACCGGAGCAAACTCCGCGCCGCTCGACAAGCTGATCGATGGCGCAAAGATCCTCGCCTGCCAGCAACTTGTCCGCCGCCTGCCCGTACCCGAACATGTCTATCAAGCCGCAGTTCGCCTCGTTAGAAAAACCCGCCCAGGCCAGGCGGAATCGCCGGCATGGATCAATGAGTCGGTCTCTTGGGGTGCTGGCCCCCGCGCCGTTCAATACCTCATCTTCGGCGCGAAATCCCGTGCAGCCCTGCGCGGTTCCTACATGGCCTCATTGGAGGACCTCGAAGCGGTCGCACCCGCTGTCCTCAACCATCGCATCATCACCAATTTCAACGCGGAGTCCCAAGGCATGAATTCCAAAAAAATCGTCGAACGCCTGATCCGCGAATCACGCGAGGAGTGAGACAACTCCAGCACGCATGAAATACGATTTTATCGACAGCCCCATGCTAGCTCGGCTGACCTCGCTGCCCATCGAGGCACGCGTTGCAATGACCGGAAACATGGCCGGCCGCCACCGCTCCACCCACCGCGGATCATCGGTCGAGTTCGCCGAATACCGCAAGTATGTCCCCGGCGATGACACCCGCCGACTCGATTGGAAAACCTTCGCCCGTTCAGACCGTTTTTACATCAAAGAGTTCGAAGCCGATACCAACTTAAGCGCTATCTTCGCCATCGATGCCTCGGGCTCAATGAACTTTCAAAGCGACGGCGAATCTAAATTCGCATACGCCCGCCGCATCGCCGCGTCGCTGGCCTATCTGCTCGTCAACCAAGGTGATGCCGCAGGTCTTTCGGTATGCACCGAAAAACTCCATTTCGAGATACCGCCAAGCCGACGCGTCGCCCATCTCGAGCGGATTTTTTCCGCACTCAAATCAATCGAACCCGCCGGCGAAACCGGTCTCGCCGATGCCCTTCACAGCATCGCGTCGAAAGCCCCACGCCGCTCTTTCGTCGTGATCATCTCGGACCTGCTTACCGACACGGCTTCGCTTGCCGACGCACTACGCCACCTTCAGCATAAAAAACACGATGTTTCGGTTTTTCATCTGATGGATCGTGCGGAAATCAATTTTGATTTCAAACGCCCACACCGTTTCGTCGACATGGAAAATAACAGCTCGATCGTCGCCGAGCCCGAACTCATTGCGGATGAATACCAACTCGCGCTTGATGTGTTTCTTCAATCCGTGCGCAAGGAATGCGCCGAAACACGCTGCGACTACCGGCTCGTGACCACGGACACACCGTTGGAGTCGCTGCTGCGCAGCTTTTTCACCTCACGATTGCGCAAGTCAACTGGGTGATTCCACCAAGCATGCTCTTCCTGTCACCAGCACTACTTTGGTTTCTGCTCGCCGCTTGCGTGCCGATCATAATCCATCTCGTCAACCGCCGGCGCCAAAAAACCATTCCATGGGCGGCGATGCGGTTTTTATTCAAGGCAACCCGCCAATATCGCGGCGAAAAAAAACTCCGCCACATCGCCATTCTCACCTGTCGCACTCTTGGCGTTGCAGCCCTCGCTCTGGCCGCAGCCAGACCGGTCATTTCAAAAATCTCCGGCTGGTCAAGCGGTTCGATTAATACGGTCGTCTTCATTCTCGATCGCTCCGCATCAATGGAGATCAGGCCATCACACAGCCCGAACTCACGCCGCGAAATCGCATTGGGAAAAATCGCGAGCACGATCAAGGAACTCGGCAATCCGCGCCTCATGATGCTCGATAGCGCCAGCAACGAACTGCAGGAAATTTCCTCTCCGGAAATTCTTACCACTTTTTCATCCACCGCTCCAACGGATACCGCCGCAGACATTCCGACCCTCTTCAACCGCGCCATCGCTTTTCTTTCCGATACCACCGGCCGTTCGGAAATCTGGATCGCCTCGGACCTCCAAAAATCCAACTGGCTGCCAACCGATGACCGATGGAAGACAATCCGTTCCGAAATCGCAAAACTCACCAATCCACCTGCCATCCGCATCTTGGCAATGACTGGCGAAACAAGCTCCAACGCTTCGATCCGCATCATCGGATCACGCCGCAACAATGACGATTTGCTACTCGATGTGGAAATCGAACGCTATGGCAACACCAATGAAAACCAAACATCACTCACCACCCATCTCAACGGCACGAACACCGGCGAAACGCTACCCACCGCAGGTTCGCTGAACCGCTTTCAAAAACGCATTCCCCTCAATCACTCAGAACAATTCGGTCATGGTTGGCTCGCATTGCCACCCGATGGCAATCCACGCGACAACATTGCCTATTTTGCTTACAGCCCTTCACGCAAGCCCCTCACGCTTATCGTTTCCGAGCCTGGAGAAACTGCGGACTTTCTTGCACTTGCAGCCGCTCCTCCCGACATGGGCATGGAAACGCAAATCGTCTCGCCGGAACAAATTCTGCAAAAAATATCACAGGATTTTTCCGCAATCCTCTGGGCCTGCCCTTTGCCCGAAGGGCCAACGGCCGAAGCCTTACAGCGCTTCCTTAGCTCCGGCGGCCATGTCTGCTTTTTCGCACCCGGCACTGAGCCGCGCAACACCTTCAAAGACCTCAAATGGAACGAAACCCACATCGCGCCCGTCGGGAATTTTTTTACCCTTAAGGAATGGAACCGTAGCGATGGCCCTCTCAGCAACGGAGTTGATGGCACACCGGTCGCCGCCCAAAGACTGAAAGCCCTGCGCCGCCAAATTCCCGAAGGTGAAATCACCACCCTCGCCCGCTGGGAAAATGGCGAGACGGCACTCGCGCGTCGCATTTTCGATCAAGGCACCGCGTGGCTCTTCGGCACCAAGCCGGATTATTCGTGGTCCAACCTCGGCGATGCGGATGTTTTGCTTCCGCTTGTCCAACGCATCATCGCCGAAGGTCATGAGCTTTTCAACAAATCACAAACCACCACTGTCGGTAACAACAACGCACGCCCACAATCTAGCCAATCCCGCATTCGCCTCAACAAGCCCGGCGATGAAAATACCGCCGATGAATTTCTTGCCGGCGTGGAGAAATCCGACAGCGGACTCCTTGCGATCAACCGCCCGCTCACCGAAGACACCATCGATTCACTCAACCGCGATTCAATCAACTCGCTGCTCGAAGGCACGCGACACACCATGCTCGATCAAGCCGGCAATGACATCGGCAGCGCGTCAATAGCTGAAGCTTGGCGGCTGTTGCTCTTCGCAATGCTTTTTTTCCTGATCGCCGAAGCAGTGCTCTGCCTTTCTCCAAATCCATCTCACACACCATCCGCCTCACTTCTTGCACGGCGTGAATGAACCATTTTAGGCAACCATTCTCTTGCTCCACTTCTCACCAACACCAACAAGTCTCTGGATCGGAATCATCGCCCTGATCCTTGCCGCTTCGTTGTCATTTCTTGCCATCAAGCGCTCACCTCGCCGCAAGCGCACAATCCTGCTGGAAAGCATGCGCATGATCGCAATCACAATAGTCGTGATTCTGACATGGCAGCCCGAGTGGCGTAAAATTCTCAATCCCAAAAGCAAACCGCAAATTGCCATCTTGCATGACGCGTCGAGATCGATGGAAACGATCGACGCCACCAACACTTCGGGCACCGGCCCCAAAGTGATCTCGCGCGCCGAAGCTGTTGTCGGAATTCTTGCTTCGGATGATTGGCATTCGCTCGAATCAAATGGCAAAAACGAAGTCCTGCCCATGCCCTTTGCGAAGGTCGAATCCGATACGATTGCCTACACCAACATTGACGACGCGCTCAACGACACACTCAAACAACACGACAATCTTCGCGCTGTGATCATGCTCAGCGATGGCGATCACAACCTCGGCCAATCACCCATCGCCACCGCACAAAAAATGCGCGTCCGCGGCATTCCGCTCTTCGCGATGCCAATTGGCAGCACCCAACGCCTGCCCGATATCGATATCCTCACGGTCGCCGCGCCAAGCTACGGCATCGTCGGCGAAAATTTGCAGATCCCCTTCACGATTCGCTCATCACTTGATCGCGAGGTCCGCACGGTGATCCGCATGCGCGACGAAAAAGGCAACGAACAGTCGAAAAATATCATCATCCCGCCGAATGCGGAAACCTACGACTCGCTGCTTTGGCGCATTCGCAATGAAGGAGCTTCAACCCTCGAACTCTCGCTTCCTGTGCACGAAAGCGAACTCATCGCCGCCAACAACATCCGTAAGTTTTCCATCACCGGCCGACCGGAAAAAATCCGCGTGCTAGTCGTCGAAAGCCTCCCGCGCTGGGAATACCGCTTCCTCCGCAACGCGCTCTCACGCGACCCCGGTGTAGAGCTCTCATGTCTGCTCTTTCACCCGACCCTCGGGCCCGGCGCCGGACCCCACTACATTTCCTCATTTCCCACAAAACCCGAAGAGCTCGCTCCCTACGATGTGATCTTCCTCGGCGATGTCGGCATCAACAACAATCAACTCACCAAGGAACAATGCACGCTCATCCGCGGGCTTGTGGAAAATCAAGCCTCAGGCGTGGTCTTCCTCCCCGGCAGCAAAGGCAATCAGTTTTCCCTGCGCGATAGCGACCTCGCCGACTTAATGCCGGTGGTGCTCGACGACAAGCAACGCAACGGTATCCGCGACCCGCTGCCAACACCACTCACACTCACCTCGGAAGGCCGCTCGTCATTGCTCACGCTGCTCGGCGAAAACGAACAGGAAAATGCTGATATCTGGCGACAACTTCCAGGCTTCCATTGGCACGCGCCCGTCGTCAAAGCAAAGGCCGGCGCCGAAGTCCTCGCCGTCCACGGCAACAGCCGCAACAAATTCGGAGCCGCGCCCCTCCTCGTCACGAAATCCGCCGGCAACGGCAAAGTCCTCTTCATGGGCATCGACTCGGCATGGCGTTGGCGCCGCGGCGTGGAAGACCTCTACCATTACCGCTTCTGGGGCCAAGTCGCTCGCTGGATGTCCTACCAACGCAACATGGCCGCCGGCAAACGCGTGCGCGTTTTTTTCAATCCGGAACGCCCGCAACCCGGCGACACGGTCACGCTCAACGCCAGCGCCTTCGAACCCGATGGCTCACCCCTGCGCAACGGCAGCGTGTCAGTCGATCTCAGCTCACCCGACGGACGCAGCCAACGCCTCAGCCTCGAGAAATTGGAATCCACCTGGGGATCCTTCAGCGGACGCTTCAAGGTCGACCAACCCGGCACCTGGAAACTCCGCGTCACCAATCACAACGACGAATCCAACCCGCTCGAAACGAGCCTCATCGCCCAAGGATCGGAAATCGAAAAAACCGGACAACCCGCACGCCCGGAAGTCCTCGAAGAAATCACCCGCATCACTCGCGGCCGCATCATCCAACCCGATCAAGTCCCCTCACTCATCAACGAAATCAACGCCCTCCCCCAACCGCGCCCCATCATTTCGCGCACCCATCTCTTGTCTCATTGGGCGACCCTCACCGCCCTCATCACACTCCTCGCCACCTTCTGGGCCGCCCGCAAACTCAGCGGCCAATTCTAAAAAAGAGACCACGGGCGTCCCGCCTGCAAAACTCTTCCTCTTCTCTTGCCTCTGGATTCTTGCCTCTTACTTCTCCACCCTCGCCATAATCCACAAAAGGTCCGCCACGCGATTAAGAAAAATCCGCACCTCTTCCGGCACCGGTTCACCCGATTCATGCAA
>CAZXHZ010000028.1:0-33153 GCA_964639755.1 uncultured Luteolibacter sp.
AGGCGCGTGATGTGGATCATGGCCGAGCCGGCGATGTGGCCGGCGGGGAGAAGCGTGATGCGGAAATTTTTGTCAGTGAATGCAGAGTGAAACGGCTGGGGCTCAACCCTGTCGGTAGAGATGCGGAAGCGATCGCGCAGCAGCCGTGCGGTGACCTCCGAACAGATCGTCGAGCTGTGGCGCGCGACATGGTCGGCGTGCGCGTGGGATATGAATGCGCAGGGTTTTGGGGAGCGTGGGTCGAGCCAGAGATCGAGCTCCGGAAGGTAAAGGCCTTTTTGATAAATGACTTCGATCACCGGCCCGTGTTTTAAGTTGTGTGGAAGACCTCACTCATCACACCGCGACAGGTGCCTTGATGTGCGGATGTGATTCGTAGTTTTCGAGTCGGATGTCGTCGAAGGTGAAAGAGTCGATGTCTTTCACATTGGGGTTTATCCAAATTTTCGGCAGCGGCTTGGGTTCGCGAGTGAGTTGGAGTTCCGCCTGCTCAAGGTGATTGGTGTAGAGATGGAGGTCGCCAAAGGTGTGGACGAAATCGCGGGCTTCGAAGTCGCAGACTTGAGCGATCATCTGAGTGAGGAGCGCGTATGACGCAATATTGAATGGAACGCCGAGGAAGAGGTCGGCGCTGCGTTGATAGAGCTGGCAGGAAAGGCCCGGGCGGCCGTTGTCGCGGGGCTCGTGGACATAGAATTGAAAGAGCAAGTGGCAGGGGGGCAGGGCCATTTCGTGAATTTGCCCGACATTCCATGCCGAGACGATGTGGCGGCGTGAATGCGGGTTGCCCTTAAGTCCTTCGATCAGCAGGTGGATCTGGTCGATGGTGCGGCCATCGGGCGCGGGCCATGAGCGCCATTGTTTGCCGTAGACCGGGCCGAGTTCGCCATCCGCATCGGCCCATTCGTCCCAAATCGTGACGCCATTTTCCTTGAGGTAGCGGGTGTTGGTTTCGCCTTTCAGAAACCAGAGCAACTCGTGAATGATCGAGCGGAGATGAAGTTTTTTGGTGGTAAGGCAGGGGAATCCTTGGCGCAGGTCGTAGCGGACTTGGCGGCCGAATACCGAGATCGTGCCGGTGCCTGTGCGGTCGGCGCGGTGCTCGCCGTTTTTCATCACATCACGCAGCAGACCGAGATAGGTATCCATGCGCCCAATCAAGCCATGGACCCGCTTTGGCCCGCAAGGTTGAAGCTTCGCCGAGGCTGATTCGGGCGAAAAAATTTGACCTGCGGAAAATGTGGACATAATTTGTCCACATGAAAACTGTCACCGTCAGGGATTTGAGAAACAACTTTTCCAAGGTTGAGGCATGGCTTGGTGAGGGCGAGGAGATCCGCATCGAAAAACGGGGCAAGCCGATCGGATATTTGTCGGCGACGAGGAAGAAGAAAACTCTGGTGCCTAAGGTTGATTGGGAGGCTCGAAGAAAGGCGATATGGGGCGATCGTTTTTTTTCTGATGAAGAGGTGCGTGCCATGCGCGAGGCCGAATTGGAAGGTGAGGAGGGATGAAGGTTTTTCCTGACACATCGTTTTTGTGTGCGAAGTACCGCGAGCAGAGCAACTCCCGGTGTGCGGATGTCTATCATGAAACCCTTTCAAGTCCGCTCGCGGTATCCAGTTTGCTCTTGCTCGAGTTTCGCCAGTCGATCCGTTTTCAGATGAGGTTGTTTGCGTTAGATCGCAGGAAGGGTTTTGCGAAGACCGAGGGCATGGCGATGTTGCGTGCTTTGCAGTCGGATCTTGCGCAAGGAGTGTTTGAAATGACCGCGCCTGACTGGGCGGATGTGCATCGCATCGCCGACATGCTGAGCGAAAAGCACACTGAAGAAAACGGCCATCGCATGACGGACATTTTGCATGTTGCCACAGCGATTCACCTCGGGTCGGAGGTATTTCTCACATTCGATGACAACCAGAAACGATTGGCCGATGCATCGGGAATGAAGGTGCCCTTGTGAAGCGGCGCGCGGCGGGAGTCACTTGCTCACATTGAAGCGGAACTCGATCACATCGCCGTCCTTGACGACATATTCCTTGCCTTCGATGCGGAGCTTGCCGGCTTCCTTGGCGGCGTTTTTCGAGCCGAGCGCAACGAGGTCGTCGTAGTGCACGACTTCGGCCGCGATGAAGCCGCGTTCGAAATCCGTGTGAATCACGCCGGCGGCGGCGGGGGCTTTATCGCCCTCGTGAATCGTCCATGCGCGGGTTTCCTGCACGCCGGTGGTGAGGTAGGTGCGAAGGCCGAGCAGGTGATAGACCGCTTGGATCAACGACGAGACACCCGAATCATTGACGCCCATTTCGCGGAGGAACTCGAGGGCTTCTTCCTGGGGCATTTCGCTGAGCTCCTCTTCGATGCGAGCGGAGATCACCACTGCTTCAGAGCCGCTGTGTTCGGCGGCGTAGCGGCGGACCTTGGCGACTTGCGGATGTGAGTCCGGATTTTCGATCGCGCCGGCGAGTTCGTCCTCGGAGACATTGCAGGCGTAGATTGTTTTCTTGGATGAGAGCAGGAAAAATTCGCGGACGACCGCCTTGTCTTCATCGCTGAATTCGAGAGTGAGGGCCGGCTTGCCTTGATCGAGGTGAGGCATGATCAAATCGATGAGTTCCACTTCTTTTTTGGCTTCCTTTTCGCCGCCCTTGGCTTTCTTTTCGCGGGACAAGCGGCGTTTTTCGAGGGCCGCCATGTCGGCGAGGATCAGCTCCGAGTTGATGATCTCGATGTCGCGGATCGGATCAACCGTGCCGAGCTCGTGAATGATGTCGTCGTTTTCAAAACAACGGACCACCTGGACGATTGCGTCGGTCTCTCGGATGTTGGCAAGGAACTGATTGCCGAGTCCGGCACCCTCCGAGGCCCCTTTCACAAGTCCTGCGATGTCGACAAACTCGATGGCTGTGGGAACCAATTTTTGCGAGCCCGAGATTTTCGAGAGCACGGCCAGGCGGGGGTCGGGCACAATCACGATGCCGACATTCGGGTCGATCGTGCAGAAAGGGTAGTTGGCCGCTTCCGCCTTGCGGGTGCGGGTGACGGCGTTGAAGAGGGTTGATTTCCCAACATTGGGCAGTCCTACGATTCCAGCTTTGAGCATTGCGGGGGGAGGGTGAGGGAGTGGAGGGCGCGAGGACGAGAAAAATCCACTGCCGACCCGGTCAAGATGAAATATTGCCATCGGAGAAATCGGCATGTATGCATGGCGACGATAGAGCCTATCAGCCGATGATTGCCTACCTTTTCAGTTGTGAACACGCAACCTGCGCAGTGCCGGAGGCGTATCGCGAGTATTTTCTCGGTAGCGAGGAAATCCTCACATCGAACGAGGGGTGGGAACCCGGGGCTTTGAATCTGAGTCAGGCCTTTGCGATGAAGTTTAGCACACCATTGGTGCATGGGGCAGTAAACCGACTTTTAATTGATTTGGAAAAGGATGGTGATGAGAGGTGGAGCCGTTTTTCCGAAAAAATTTCCGAGAGCATTCGTTTAAGGGTTGCTGACAGGCATGAGAGAATTTTTCGTCAACAGTTGCGGCAAAGGATCGCCGAGGATATCCGAAGATACAAAGCTATGGTGCATGTCATGGTGCATACGGATGCCCGCCATGGCGGCAGGGTTTCTATGATCACGCCGGAAAAGTCTGTGTTGGGTGAAGCGTTGGCGGGCGAGTGGAGCGCGAAGTTGAGAGCGCGCGATGTTGATGTTCGATGTGTTCGCGGGGCGGATACCGGAGCCTTTGCGATGACCTTGGCGCGCGAATACAATCCAGCGCGTTACGCTCAGATCCGTCTGGAAGTCTCTCAGAACTTTTTCCTCGAAGGCAAACCATTGCGTTGGGAAACAATCAAAAAAATCCTGCTGGATTCTCTTGCGCAGGCCGTTGATCAAATCGACTCAGCGGCCGAGGAGCCCCTTTGATTGTTCGAGACTCATTGTGCGTTGTTCGTGCCAGTCGATGATTTTGGGGGTTTGAAAAACGCGGCGGCGCGTGTCGGTTTCGGCATCGGACGGCTTTGAAATTTGTTCAGCGTCGGCTTCCACGGCTTGGTTGGTTGCAAAATCTTTGGTCGCGTATGGGCCTAGAATTTTAGCGGTTTTGGATGTCTCTCGGGCACTTTTGCCATCGAGATCGGATTGAGTCACGAAGCGACTGCCATCGGTTTTGCCGTCGTATGTTTTGCGGTCGTAGTCCTTGTTTCCCCACCAAGATTTTTTTGAGTATTCGCCGGTTTTGTAAGTTTTTTTTTGGTAGTCGCCCTTGAAATAGGGAGATGCCCCTTGGCTTTCAAACGAGCTGCGTTTGTCTCCTTGGATTTTCCAATTGCCTTCGGAATCCTGAACGTAGCCGTTTTTTTCGTTGAGTCGCTGATTGAAGGTTTTGCGGGTGGTTTCGGTTTCGGCAACCTTCATGTCATTCGAGCACGAAGTGATCATGACCAGCATGACAGAGAGCATGTTGTTTCGGAAAATCATTGTTTCCGTATCGTTTCTTCGAGTTTCGAATCGGGCTGGGCACCACGCTCGAGTGCCTGTTGATAATAGTTTTTCGCATCCTCGAATCGACGGTCGCGAGAACACAGCAAAGCGAGATTGTAATAAGGCTCGCTGGACATAGGGTCGGCGCTGATCGCGGCTTTGAAGTGAGATTCCGCTTCGCCGAGGCGTCCCAAGCGATAGCGCAGTGTTGCGTAAAGCAACTGGCTTTTGGCATCATTGGGTGCGAGTTCGACAGCTCTGCTAAGTGCTTTGTCGGCAGCCGTCATGTCACCCAGTCGCATGAATGAAAAGCCGAGCATGCGATGAGCGTAAAAATTTCTTTCATCGAGCTCGACTGTACGTCGAAAGGCGTCGATGGCGGACATGGGATCGTCGAGTTTGAGGTGTACGATACCAAGTTTGCAGAGTGAGGGCGTGTGCCCCGGGTGCTGTTCGAGGATCATTTCATATAGCTCGCGGGTAGGCAGGAAGCGTCCGGCGACGAAGGATTTCTCCGCAGTGCGTTCAAAGATGGAAATGTCGCGATTGAGCTCGCTAGTGGCGCGGCCGACGGTTGCTCGGTCGCGTGCGAAAGGTGAGACGAACTCGCTGTCGACTTGGCGATTGGCTATGAGTTTTTGTTCTTCGGGTGTTAGTGCGATTTCGCCACTGTCAAAAAGCTCGATGGCTTTGGAAATTCTTTCATCGCCGTTGCCGAGTTCACGCGCGGCTTCGACAAGCAGTTCGCGAGCCTGGCGACGGCGTTCCTGAGTTCGCAATTGGCGTTTGATGATTTCTCGCAAGAGTTCCGTTTCGGCTGGGTCGGCATTCGATTCAACTTTTTCAAGACTAGCCTCCTCGGATTTCAAACGCGCCTCCATTGCGGCCATGCGTTTGTCCTGCTCATGTTTTTCCTGCTGTAAATTGTTGATTTGCGACTTGGCTATCGCGAGATCACGAAGAGCATCGGTGTAGGCATCCTTGTCCGCGTTGTTTTCGCGGCTGAGTTTTTCCATTTTTTCGTTCGCCTCCCGGAGGTTTTTGGCAAGCGACATGTTTTGTTCGATCAGATCCTGGATGCGACCCGACTCATTCAGTTTGAGAAGGGCGGACATTTGATCGCGTTCCAAAATCAGTGAATCATGTTCGCTGCGAAGTTGAGAAAATGCCTGACGGCTTTCCTCGAGCTCCTTTGAAAGTCCGGTTATCCGTTCGTTGGCTTTTGTGAGTTCCGAACTTTTTTGTTCCAGCTCCTTTTCGAGCAGATCGAGTTGTTTGCGTTGGCCTGCGACCACTGAGTTGGCGACTTCGCGTTCGGTTTTCAGGTCGAGGTCGAGGTCGCTACGTTTTTGTTGCAGCACCTTGAGATCGGCTTCGAGCGTGGCGATGCGACTGAGCGCTTCGGTGTGGCTTCCGCGTGACTGGGTGAGAGCCATGGATATCGCCTCCCGTTCTTGGATGAGTGAGTCGATGCGTTGGTTGAGGGATTTGACCTCGTTTTCAAGCGGGGCGGCGGCAAGTTTGGCTCGTATTGATTGGAGGTTCGTCTCGGCGTTGCGGAGCTCGGACTTGAGCGCGTCGTTTTGTCTGCGCATGTCATCGGCGCGGGATTTTTCGCGCGATGCTTGTTCGGGGGCTTGTGATGCGAGTTCGCGCAGTCGGCGGACTTCCGCCTCGGCGGCGGCGAGGCGCTGAGTAGTGGCGGGGTCGTCCTTGATAACGGTAGTCTGGGGTTTGGATGATCTCGCCACTTCCTCTGCCAATCTGCCGCGCAGGATCTGAAGGGTTTCCTCCGCATCGTTGAGTTCCATTTTCAGTGCTGCGTTTTGGCGGCGCATCTCATCCACTTGCTGGCTGTTGCGGGATGACTCCTGTTCTTTGCGTTTTGATAGTTCGCGCAAGCGGCGGACTTCGGTTTCGGCTTCATTAAGTTGGCGCGCGTTCGTGGGATCCACCTTGATTGTTGGTGGTTCGGCTCGTTTTGGGTCGCTGGTTTCTGGCGACTTCACTGCCTGTTTGATTCCTCCTTCCAGTTCGGCTACAGCATTGCGGTTGCGGTCGAGTTGGTCTTGCGCTTTTTGACTGACACGTGAGATCGCTTCGCCCGTTTTTTCACTTCGAGTGCCGATCATTTCAGGTTTCCATTCCGGATAGTATTTGCGAATGGTGTCGAACAGTTGTTGAGCCCTATTGAGTTTTTCCATTGCGCCTGCGAAGTCGCCGCTCGACTCGAGTTCTTCCGAAGCGCGCACAGAAAGATAGCCTTGAAAATAGACATCCGAGGGATCAAACTGGCTGGCTTGCAGGGCAGGCGAAGATTGGCCTTGGGCCATGACAAGAGGAGCGATGAACGCGAACGCAAAACAGCATGTGGCCTTCGCCAAACAAGTGATGGAAATCCTAGCCAACATCCGACCGAAGCCTAGCCGTGAGGCACACGCGCGGCAAGCTGGATTAGTTGCGGAACATTGTTCACGGGGTGATGCAAACAGGCACCAAAAGATCGGCACCTTTCACCACTACCGCACTTGCAGGGAGATCCAGACCGTTAAGGGAGTTGAGTCGTTCGGTCTCGGTGCCATATTGGGCAGCAAGTTCACCGTAAGTCATTTCGCGATCGGTGGCAACGGTGCGTGCAGTACGCTGAGGAGAGGGTGCTTGTGTGACAAGAATTTGATCTGAGGAATCGATAGAGTTTGCTTGAAGGTTCTGATCATCCATCTGGGTTGATTGGAGCTTCGAAGCGGTTTGGTTCTCTTCATCAGGTATTGCGGCCTGCTGTGGTTTCAAATCTTGGGGTAAAATAATTTTTTGGCCGGGGCGCAGTGTGGTGGGTTTAGCCAATGGGTTTACCGAGATAAGCGAATCAATGGAAATCCCATAATGCCTGGCGATGGTCGTGAAGGTTTCGCCAGGCTTGATCACGTGAGAAGGGGTGTTGTCGGTCGATGGAGTGGGCGTGGTTTGATTTGATGTGGATTGTGGATCGTCGGATACCGGCAGTTTGAGTTGTTGGCCCAATTGAAGAATCGTGTCCAGCTGCAGGTTGTTGGCGGCGGCCAACTCTGCGGCAGAGCAACCCTTGGCACGTGCGATTTTGTTGAAGCTATCGCCGGCTTGGACCGTGTGAGTACCGCTGCCATTTGCGGGTGTGGCCTGCTGTGGCTCGGCGAGAGCGAATGCCATGGAAGTGCAGCAAAGCACCATCAACAAACTGATAATGATTCGGATGGGTTTCATGACTCATTCAAAAATTCAAAAAATTCATTTTATGTCAATTGAATTTCAATATTTACGAAATAATTACGCAAAAACCCCATTCTGGCAGGGATTTTTGGTTAAAGTCAGGCTTTCAAGCTCCATTGTCTGGAGAATTTCTGGGCAAAATTCGCCCTGAAAAGCAAAAGGGCACCCCTCCGAAGAAGGGTGCCCATGCGTGATTTTTTACGGTTTCACGGAGCGTGCCGTGAGGAGTGTGAGAACGATCAGGCGCGGCCGAGGTAGGAATTGTCCTCGGTCTTCACATTGATTTTTTCGCCAACATTGATGAAGAGCGGGACCTGGACGACAAGACCTGTTTCCATCGTGGCGGGTTTGTAAACATTGTTGGCAGAGTCGCCTTTCACGCCTTCGGAGGATTCCGTGACGGTCATGGTCATGGTGAGGGGAAGGTCGACCGAGACCACGCTGCCATCGGCGATGAGCAGGGTGTAAAGTTGGCCTTCGATGAGGTAATTTTTTACGCCTTCGATGAGGTCCTCATAGACCACGGCGTCCTCGTAGGTGTTGGGATCAAGGAAATGATAGCCGCTGCTGTCTTTGTAGGAATATTCGTGCGGGGTGCGCTCGAGAACGACGCCTTCGAGTGAGTCGTTGGAGGTGAGGCGGAGGTTGAAGATTTTTTTGGTCGCGACGCTGCGGATCGACATTTGGACATAAGACGCCATGCGCGGTGGCGTCTTGAGTTCGTGGTCAACGACAAGGCAGATTTCGTTGTTGTGGCGGACGGCGTGTCCTTTGCGGAGATTGATGACTGGGGTGCTGGCCATGGGGTATGGGGTGTGGGGCTGGGGAAGCTAGGGGGTGAGGGACGGGTGCGCAAGTGGTTTCAGCGGCTTTGGGCGAGGACCCAGTTGGCGAGTTTTTGGTCATCGTCGCCGGCGGACCAAATCTGGCGGAGGAAGTCGGCCGGGTGGATATCGCCGTTGTTTTTGAGAAAATTGAGGTCACCGCCGCAGCTATACATGATGTCCGGGTCGAGTTCGCCGCGAAGTTTGGCGCGGGCCTTGGCGATGATGCGTGGGAGGTAGGCGATGTTGTTGAGCGTGTCGCCAAAGGTAGGGAGTTCCTCGTGGGTCAGGGTTTTGTCGCTTTTTTGGCCTTTTTGGATGGTATGGAAATAATCGCGGCGGACGGCGGCGATGAGCAGGGCCGTGGAGGACGTGGGGTTTTGTTTGTCGCAGAAGTCCTCGACGAAGTCGAAAAACTCACGGGTCTTGTAGCCGATTTCTTCGAGGAGTTGGAGGTCCCCACCGGTGAACCATGTGTCGAAATCCCGCTCACCATTTTGGTAGCGCGCGGTGCATGTGTCGAAGAGGCGAAGAAATTGTTCGTTCCAAGTCATGGCGCTCGATAATCGCGGATTGGGCATTTGGCAAGTGGTCGGGCATTCGGATTTCGGATTGCGCGCAAGGGCATGGCTGGCGAGCATGTCGGCGGATGGCATTTTCGTCGGATCACGCATTTGAACTCATTTCCGCCGCTCATGGACGGGGTCGGCTGGCGCATGCCTTCATGATCAGCGGCTCGCAGGGATCGGGCAAAGAGCAGCTTGCGGCGAAGATCGTGCGCATGCTCAACGGATCGGGTGAGTCCGGCGGGATGGATTTGTTTGGTGAGCCGGTGGTTGAGGAAGTCCCGCCTTTGGATGAGTTGGAAAACGGCTGGGTGAGGATTTTGCGTCCGCGGATGAAATCGCGGCGCATCGGCATTGATGAAATTCGCAATTTGGAAGAAACCCTGCATTTGGCCGCACCTGCTGGGACCTACAAGGTGGGCGTCATTGTCGATGCCGACCGCATGACGGATCAGGCCTCAAATGCGTTTCTCAAGACACTCGAAGAGCCGGCGCGCAACACCTTGTTGTTGTTGCTGACGCACAATCCGCAGCGGTTGTTGCCGACGATTTTATCGCGCTGTGTGCGGATGCAGCTGACAGGTGGAAGGGCGATGTTGGAGGATGGTGGAGCGGAGTTGGTATCGGCCTTGAACCGTGCCGCGTCGAAGGGTTTTGGCACGCCGATTGCGGCCTTGCAGATGAAGTCGGCCTTCGTTGGATATTTGGAAGAGCGGCGCGAGCAGGCCGAAGATGCGGCCAAGGCGGCTGAGAAAGAAGAGATCGCGGCATATCGTGACGGCACGGATGGCGCTTGGCTCAAAGAACGGGCGGATCACCACAAGGCCTCGGTCGAGGTCGAGTATCAGCATGTGAGAAGTCGGCTCTTCGATGTTTTGATGGCGTGGATGGCGGATTTGTTGAGGTTGCGGACCGGTTCGGGCGGATTGGATTTTCCGGCATCGGCTGAGACATTGCGTGCGGTGGCGCAAAAGGAAAGCGAGACACGCTTGTTGAGGCGGATGGAGGCGCTTGATGAATTGAGGCGCACTTTGGAAACCAATGCTTCCGAATCGCTCGCGATGGAGGTGGGATTTCTCAAAGCCTTCGGTTGAGCGGCTTGAGAAAAATTTCCGATCGATCAGGCCGACTTGTCGTTTGCCTTCGGTTTGCGGAACTCCGGTGCTTTCGGCGGTGAGTCGGGCAGGATTTTTTCGATCATGTCGGTCGGAATCCAACCGCGGGTTTTTGTGGCAAAGCTGACATACGACCAACGGCCTGATTGGTGAACGATCGTGCAGAGCGAACCGGGCGGGGCATCGATCACTTCGGGCGAAGTGCGTGAAGCCTCGCTGTGGAGCGTGGCATTTTCGTGAATGATCACGGCTTGCAGTTTGTCTTTTGCGAATTCGCCATCTTTTGGATAAGTACGCCATGCGAGTGTCGCACAGAAGGCGAGCATCGGTCCGAGGATAAATCCGACGGTAGCAAAGTAACGTGAGGACGAGCTGCGTTTGGTGGCGACAATCATCAGCATTGAAATGGTGAAAATCCAGAGACCCGACCACAGCAGGTTTTTCCATGTGTCGATTGAAATGCGGGCGAGGGTCGTTTGGAAGGCCGGGCGGTTGATCGCGATCGAGCCGTATTTTCGTTCAATGAAACGCAGGTTTTGGCGCGCCTCGGCGTGTTGTGGGTCGCGGTTGAGTGCGCGGCGGTAATAGAGTGCGGCATTGCCCGGAGAGTTGCCGCGGTAGCATGCGTTGCCGATGTTGTAGAGGACATCGGGCGTTAGTGATTCATAGGGTGCGGATTCCAGCCAAAGTTTGGCCGCCTCCGAGTAGCGGGCTGTGTCGTAGGCTGCTTTGGCGTTGTTGGCGATTTCCGCCGCATCCGCATGCGGGGTCGTGCCGAGCATCGCGAGTGCGATCCATGCGAGTGCCACTTTGCGAAGCGTTTTGAGAATCGATTCGCGTTGCAAGCGATCGATGGGCCTGGTTGGTGGGTTGGGCTTGAAGCATTCCGCGTCGCGTTCGGCGAGGATCGCTTGAAGCTCGGGTGTGTGTTGGCTGCCGAGTTGGCGTTCGATGAAATGGCCTGCCGCAAGCAGAAAGGAAATCCGATCGTCGGTTTTCATGCTTTCGAGTTCTTTGAACTCTTTGAGTCGTTGTTTTTTTGCTGGGTCATGCGGATGGCGTTGTCGTAAGCGGATGGCGATGGCCTTGATGGCGAGAATCGCAGCGATCAATCCGGCGATCGCGTGGAGCAGCCAGTTTGGGAAGTTTTTACCTGATGCCTTTCGTTTGTTGGTGGAATCGATGATGCCGAGGATATCCGTCATGCGTTCGACGGGAGTGTTGGCGGCCGGTGGTGGTGCTCCCGGAGCGGCCGCTTGGGCGCTTTGTGGCGCCGGTTTCATTTGCAGCGGAGTGGGCGCGGTAGTGAGCGTTTCGTAGCTTTGTTTTTTCGGGTCGAAGTAAACGAGCTTGAATCCTGGTAGTGCGGATTTCAGTTCGAGTGGGCGCATGAATTGTTGAAAGACCGTTTGGCCTGAGAGCTCGCGGCGTTCATCGCCGCGTTGCGCGGGTGAGGCGTCGTAAATTTTCCATCCGTCCGAGTCGATTGGTACCGGCGGACGGACCGTATCGAGATTGCCGTTGCCGCTAACGATGATTTCGACCGGGATCGGATCGCCTTCAGTGACCTCTGTTTGGTTGACTTTGGCCGAAATGTTGAAATTTCCGACCGCGTTTTCAAATCCTTGAGGGGCGTTGAGTGGTAACGGGCGTGCATTGAGTCGCAATTCCGGAACCGAGATGTTCGTCTCAATGTTGACTCTGCGAGGATAACCATTGAGGACCATTTGGGTTGTGACAAGTCGAATGCTTGCCGGTCCGATGCCGATGGAGCCATCGCGTGTTGCGGTGAGTGTGCTGGGGTAGGCTACTGAAACGCAGGGAATGCCTAGCAAGTTTAGTTGACCACGCATCTGTGATGGTTGGAAACGCCAGCATGTGAGGCCGTCGCGTGCGAAGTCGGGGATTCCCCAGTCTTCCACAAACAGATCTCGTGGTACGAAAAGTTTGATTTCGATGGGTATGGTTTCGCCGTCGTAAGGTTGATTGTTCATCACCTTGAAGGTGCTGGCGTACCGAACGCTGCGTCCGCCGATCATGACTTCTGACCATTTCAATTCGTCGGGATTGAAAATGGAAAATTCGAGCGGTTCGGTTTTTGAGAGCACGCCGCCGGCGTTGATCTCGATGGGAGGAATGGTGAAGTTGCCGATTTCGTAGGATGATACGATGAAGTCGAAAACATATTCGAGTTTTCTGCCTGGGAGTAGACGGGTTTGTGGCCCGCGTCCTGTACTGGTGATCTGAACGCCGGAAATGTTCTTAATTTGCGGGCTTGAATTAGGAGGTGCGCCTGTGACGCAAATTTCCAGCACAGCTTGCTCCCCACGGGCGAGAAATCTCGATGATAGCCGGCTGATTGCTTCGGCTGATGCGATCAGGCTTGTGGCGAGTGTGGTGGCGATCGCTGCAATGACAATCGTGAGGTGTTGAATCGCTCTCATGGTGTTACCAGTCTTTGGCGGGTGGATTGAATTCGCGTTGTCCCGGCGTGAGCGGGCCTTTTTCGAGGTCGGCGCTGTCCTTGAGGATGCGGCGTGCGCGTTTTTCAGGGCTTTCATTCGGGTCTTCGGGTTTCTCGCCCTTTTTCTTTTCCTTGCCGGAATCATCCTTTGGCTTCGGTTCTTTGCCATTGGATCCGTCCTTCTTATCGCGTTTTTTATCGCCTTTGTCGCCGTGTGATTTCGAGTCCTTGTTTTGTTGATCGCCATTTTTCTTTTCATCCGAATCACCATCACCTTCATCGGGTTGTGATTCACCTTCGCCGCCGGGTTGTGGCATCGGCATGTTTAGCTGAGTCTTTTCCTTTTCCTCTTCGAGCAATTCGCGCAAGCGTTTGAGATAGGTGATTGTCATGTGCCGGTTGTTTTCCGCAGCTTCATTACCTGGTTTCATGGTCATAGCCGAGTCGTAATGGCGCACGGCATCCGTCCAGTTGGTGATCAGCGCTTCGATTTTTTCGACTTCACCATCCTCTTTCGCATCAGCGAGTTTTTTCAGGCGAGTGCGAACGATTTCATCGAACTGCGCCATGTCGGGCAATGATTTCGGGTCTTGCGGGTATGCGGATCTAGCGAGTTCCAACCATCCGAGTTGGAAAAGCGAGATGGCCATGCCGAAGTGGGCTTCAGATAGGACGTCAGGATTGGTGGCGTCGAGAGATTGGCTGAATGCTGATCGCGCGGATTGGAAAGAACCGCCGCGTAGCGAGGCAATGCCTTCGCCGAGATGGTATCGTGAGCGGAGATTCGATGAATGAGTTTCGTTGGCGAGCTTGCGGTAGGATTGTGTGGCGGCGGTGAAATTCTTTTCGGAAAGGAATCTTGCCGCGTCATGCGCATCATCGGCTTGGGACGGATCGGGCATCAGAAACAACGCGAGTGCGGCAATGGTGTTGCCGACACCGCGCCAGCGTGTGCCGATGATGATCGAGGCAAAGAGAAACGCGATCGCCGGTAGCAGGAACCATTGGTAGTACTCGATGGCAATTTCGCGCTGGCGACCTTCCATTTCAAAAGCATCGAGTTCCTTGATTGAGTTTTTCACCAGCGATGCGACATCGTCGCCTGATGTGGCTGCGGCGAATTTCCCGTTGGTGGCTTCTGCAAGATTACGCAGAACTTCGGGTTGTAGGCGGCTTATGACCGGCTGGCCTTTTTCATCGACCATGCGGTTGCTGGGGAAATCCGCGTTGGGAACATAGTCACCGTTTTCCGTGCCGACGCCGATGGCGAGGATGTTGACACCGGCCAATTTCGCTTCGCTGGCGATATCGTCGAGTTCGCCATCATGTTTTTCACCATCGCTGAAAATGACGAGCGCGTTTTGTTTTTGTCCGGTTTTCCTGAGGGTGTCGATGCCGAGGCGAACCGCGTCGATGAGGTTGGATCCGCCGAGGGTTGCCCAGTTTTCATCGATTTGCTCGACCGTTTGGCGCACGGCGGCGTGGTCGATGGTGAGGGGTGCATAAACATATGAGCTGCCGGCGAAGCCAATGATACCGACGCGTTCGTTGGGGATTGCATCAAGCAGTTCGTAGATCGCGATTTTTGCGCGTGAGAGGCGGTCGGGTTTCACATCCTGAACTCGCATGCTGCGTGACAAGTCGAGAGCGATGAGGACATTGCGACCGATGATTTTTTCCTCGCGGGTACCAGCCTTTTCGTGGGGACGGGCGAGCGCGATTGCCAGACAGATGCATGCGAGCAGCAACAATGAAAGTGAGATCCAGCGAACAACCGGGCTGCGTCGTTTGATGAGAATCGGGCGCAGGCGATCGGCAGAGAAGGCCTGCCATTGCGATCGGCGTAAGCGTGCGATCACGACTGCGAGCACTGCCAGGATGAGTGGTAGAGCTAGCGCCAAGAGCCATTCTGGATGAGCGAGATTCAAATCGGATCAGGGAGCGGGTGGTGGATTGAAAGCGAGCCGTGCGGCGCAGGCGAGTGCTGCGATGAGCGATGGGATCATGAACCAATGGAACAGCTCGCGTTCGTCGATGATCGTCAGGCTGCGGGCTTCGGTTTTTTCGAGTTGGTTGATGGTCGTGAAAGTTTCGCGCAGGGATTTGAGGTTTTGCGCCCAGTAGTGCTCACCGCCGGTGAGGGAGGCGATTTTTTTGAGCGTTGGGATATCGAATTCCTGGTAGGGAAACCGCATGATGCTGCGATCGACTCGTCCTTCCTTTGTGCCGATCGCAATCGTGTAAATTTTGATGCCAAGGGTTTTTGCGTGTTCGGCCGCTTCGACTGGTGAAATTTTACCCGAGTTGCTAGCGCCATCGGTGATGAGGAGGATGATTTTGCTTTTCGCGTCGCGTGCATCGAGTCGGGAGGCGGCGGCGGCGAGTGCCGAACCGATGGCGGTGCCTTGTTCCTTCACTGTACCACGTTCGAATTGGTCATTGAGGCGGAGTTCGTCGAGTGCGCGGCGTAGCCATTTGTGATCGAGAGTGATCGGGCTTGCGTCGCGTGGACGTCCGGCAAAGGCGACCAGGCCCATGCGGTCGTCGGGTCGGCGGCTGATCAAGTCATCGACCACCGCTTTTGCGACATCGATGCGTTTTGCGCGCTGTCCTTCGTCGACGAAGTCATCGATGTCCATTGAGAGTGAGACATCGAGAGCGATCATGATATCAATGCCGCTAGCGCTTCGACTTTGATATTCGTTTCTCCAAACCGGACGCGCCATGGCGAAGATGGCGAAGAGCAGGGCGATTGCGGTGAGCGGCAGGCTGATCCCGCCAGCGGTTTCGCGCACCTGTCGGCCCAGGCTCATGAGGATCGACAGGTTGGGAAATGTCACCGCCGCTTCGGCGCCGCGTCCGCGCCGAAGAAACAGGGCGAGCAGGAGTGGCAGCGTGAGCAAGAGCCACGCCGGTTGGTTGAAGCGAAAATGATCCAAGAATTCGCTCATGGGGCGAGTGCGGCGTGGAGTGCGTGAAGGAGTTGGCGCGAGTCGCTGATGATGGATTCGGCGTTGGTGCTTGTGGCATTCGGTGAGTACTTCATCGTCGCGAGGCGGTTGAAGATCGTGGTGACTTCATCGCGCGTTGCTTGCGGGATTTTTTGCAGAGCGTCGTGACGCGAGACGAATTCCTCGTGCGTTTCAAAGAGGGCGGGATCTTCGGTGGTGATCGAGAGGTATTTGCGCAGGATCATCGAAGACTCGAGAGCAGCCGCGTGTGAATCGTTGGATGAAATCGCATCGAACGCGGCGATGGCGTCCTTGAAGGCGGCTTCGCGAATGCTTGCCGGATCCTTCGCGCGTTTCATGCGGCGGCGGATCAGCCAAATGATCAATGCCATCAATAGCACCGCGCCAATGGTGATCCACAGCCATGGCATCTCGGCTTTGGGGATCAAGGCCTCGACCGAACTTGATTCCATCAGCTGAAATTTTTTGCTTGGAGTGGTTTCCGGCATCAGCGGGATCGTTTGCGGGCGCGTTTTTTGAGCATGCGGTGAAGCCCGAGCAGCGTGTCTTGGCGGGTATCGAGTGTGGCCGAGTCGATCGCATATTTTTTGAAACAGTTCTCGATGCCTTCGTTTTGTCGTTGCGTGAGTTTTTCGTAACCCATGCGCAGGTTCGGGTTGTTGGTGTTGACGTGTGACTGCAGGCCTGTTTCGGGATCGATCAGCACGACTTTGCCGGCGCGTGGTAGTTTTGACTCGAGTGGGTCGGTGATGCGGAGGGCGATGGTTTCGTGTTTGCGTGAGAGCTTGCCGAGTGGTTGGTCGAGTTCGGGTGCGACGAAATCGGAGATGAGGAAAACAAGCGACTTGCGGCGCAGCGTGCGGACGAGGAAATCCGATGCGGCGGCGATCGATGTGGCAGGGTGTTGTGGATTGGCGACGAGGATTTCGCGAATCATGCGCAGCAGTTGGCGTGTGCCTTTTTCCGGCGGGATGAAAAGGATCGGTTCTTCGGCAAAAATCAGCAACCCGACCTTGTCGCCATTATTGAGCGCGCTGAAGCCGATCGTGGCGGCGGCTTCGGCGGCGACCTCGCGTTTGCTCATCGATTCGCTGCCATAGATTGTCGAGCCCGAGACATCAACCGCGAGGATCACGCTGAGTTCGCGTTCTTCGCGGAATTTTCGCACGAAAGGTTGGTTCATGCGGGCGGTGACATTCCAGTCGATGAAGCGGACTTCATCGCCGTGCTGGTACTCGCGGAAGTCATCGAAATCGAGTCCTTGGCCACGGAATGACGAAAGGTATTCTCCGGAAAACGACTCTCGCACGAGTCGCCGCGCCTTGAGTTCGAGACGGCGCACGCGCGCCATCATTTCCTCGATCTGTTGCTCGGTCAGCATGGTGATCAGGGCACCGGCACCTTGGACATGATGCGTTCGATGATCGAGTCGGCACTGACTTCTTCGGCCTCGGCCTCGTAGCTGAGGAGGATGCGGTGGCGAAGCACATCGGCAGCCATGTCCTTCACATCTTGCGGGGTAACGAAGCCCCGGCCGTTCATGAAGGCGAGGGCGCGGGCGGTGAGGGCGAGGTTGATCGTGCCGCGTGGTGAAGCGCCGGCGCGGACGAGGTTTTTGAGGCCTGCGTCGACGAGTGAGGGGAAGCGTGTCGTGTGAATGATTTGCACGATGTACTTGCGGATCGCCGGGTTGATGTGGATGTGGTTGACCGTGTCGCGTGCGGCGGCGATTTGTGCGGGGGTGGCGACGGGTTGGGTTTCGTAGGGCTTGGTCGAGGTCGCCATGCGTTCAAGGATCGCGAGTTCCTCATCCTTGGTCGGATAGCCGACGGTGACCTTGAGTAGGAAGCGGTCAAGTTGCGCTTCGGGGAGTTGGTAGGTGCCTTCCTGGTCGATCGGGTTTTGCGTGGCGAGTACGAGAAAGGGTTCGGGCAGCGGGTAGGATTTGTCGCCGAGGGTGACTTGGCGTTCCTGCATGGCTTCAAGCAGGGCGGATTGCACTTTGGCCGGAGCGCGGTTGATTTCATCCGCAAGGATCAGGTTGTTGAAGATCGGGCCGAGCTTTGGTTCGAACTTTGTGATTTGCGGGTGATAGACCATCGTGCCGACAAGGTCGGCGGGGAGGAGGTCGGGTGTGAATTGAAAGCGCGAGAAACTCGTCGAGAGCGATCCGGAGAGTGCTTTCACCGCGAGCGTCTTCGCCAAGCCTGGGACACCTTCAAGCAGGATGTGGCCGTTGCAGAGGAGGCCGATCAGGAGACGGTCGATAAGCTGGCTTTGGCCGACGAGGACCTGTGCCATTTCATCGCGGACCGATTGGATCCACGGGCTGGTTTCCTGAATTTGTTTTTGTAGATCTTCTGGAGTCATGAGTGATGGTGCCATGAGTGTGCCATGCCGAGTGGTTCCCGCAACCTGCAAAGCGATGGGATGGGAAAACTTTGCGCAAAAAACTTGGGTTGCGCGAGAGGGCTGCCAGAGCTCAGGAGGCGATCGCCGCGACACGGGCGAGGATGTCTTCGATGGCAGCGAGCCGACCGATGCCTTCGTAGCCACAGGCGAGTTCACCTTCGACGGGATCGATGAAGTGGCATCCATCTTGTTTCAACTGCGTGACATTGCGTTGGGTAGCAGGGTGCTGCCACATTTTGCCGTTCATCGCGGGGGCGATCAGCACCGAGGTGCTGCGCGGAAGTGCAAGGTAAACCGAAGTGAGCGGATCGGGCGCGAGTCCATTGGCGAGTTGGCCGAGCAGGTTTGCTGATGCGGGTGCGAGCAGCAGGAGGTCGGCCTTGTCGGCGAGCTCGATGTGGCCTGGCTTCCAGGAATTTTTTTCGTCCTCGAGCGAAACGAGCACCGGATGGCGAGTCAGTGTTTGGAGCGTGAGGGGTGTGATGAACTCCGTCGCGGAACGGGTCATCACGGCATAGACCGTGTGGCCTTGCTTGACCAGTTGTGAGGCAAGGTCGGCCGCTTTGTATGCGGCGATCGAGCCTGAGATGCCGAGGACGATGTTCATGGAGGGAGAGATTTAAGAATAGAGAAGCAAGAATCAAGAGAAGAGGAAGAAGTGACTGCTTCTTTAGCTTATCACATTGAAGGGCAGCGGCGGATGGCGGCGAGGGTGGATTTCATGGATTCCTTGGCCAATTGTTGGTCGTGATGCGACTGGAGGTTGAGCCAAATCTCTGCAGGCCATCCGAAGTAGCGTTCGAGACGAAGCGCAGTATCGGCGGTAATCGAGCGTTGACCTTTGACGATTTCGTTGATGCGCCGTGGTGGGACGCCGATATCCTTTGCCACGCGGTATTCCGAGAGTTCGAGTGGGATGAGAAAATCCTCGCGCAGGACCTCACCAGGGTGGATGGGAGAATGTGTTTTCATGGAAAAGAGATTCAAGACTTCAAGAGTCAAGATTCAAGAAAAGAGAAAGAGAAGGTAGCTGTCTTTTACCCAATCTCAAATCTCCCAATATCCAATGTCATTTATCTTCACTTCAGCATTCCAACGGCTTTTTCGAGGGATTTGGCGAAGGTGTTGATTTCGTTTTTGGTGTTATAGACTGCGAACGAGGCGCGGATGGTGCCGGTGATGCCGAAGCGTTTCATGAGCGGCTGGCAGCAATGGTGGCCGGTGCGGACGGCAATGCCCATTTGGTCGAGCAGGGTGCCGATGTCGTAGTGGTGGAGGCCCTCGATGTTGAAGGAGAGCGAGCCCGAGCGATCGGTCGGGCCGTAGAGGCGGATGCCGGAGATGTGGGAAATCGCATCGGCCGCGTGGCGGATGAGTGAGGCTTCGTGATCGTGAATTTTATCGAGTCCGATGCCGTTCACATAATTAATCGCGGCGGCGAGTGCGATGGCACCTTCGATGTTGGGGGTGCCAGCTTCGTATTTGAATGGTGGATCGTTGTAGGTCGTGTGTTCGAAGGTCACCTCCTTGATCATTTCGCCGCCGCCCTGCCAGGGTGGGAGTTCTTCGAGCAAATTTTTGCGCCCCCATAATACGCCGATGCCGGTGGGCGCGTAGAGTTTGTGGCCGGAGAATGCGAGGAAGTCGGCACCGATCGCTTGGACGTCGGTTGGTAGATGAGCGATCGATTGTGCCGCATCGATGAGTACGATCGCGCCGGCGGATTTTGCGGCGCGGGTCATTTCGGCGATTGGGTTGACCGTGCCAAAGGCGTTTGAGATTGCGGTGAGGGCGAGGATTTTCACCGGCCCTTTGAGCGCCTCGTGGTAGGCGTCGAGGTCGAGTGTGCCGTTGTCGTCGCAGGGGATGATTTTGAGTTTCGCACCGGTGCGTTGGCAGAGCATTTGCCATGGCACGATGTTGGAGTGGTGCTCGAGGGTAGAGATGAGTACCTCGTCATTGGCTTGGATTCGGTCGGAGAGCGAGAGGATGTTGGCGGCGAGGTTGATGCCGCCGGTGGTGCCAGAGGTGAAGATCACTTCGTCGCTTGATGCGGCGTTGAGGTGCTTCGCTACCGTGGTGCGGGCATTTTCGAAAGCTTCGGTAGCGGCGCGGGCGAGTTGGTGGGTGCCGCGGTGGATGTTTGAGTTGATCGATTCGTAGTAGCGTCGCGAGGTGTCGAGAACGCACTGTGGTTTTTGGTTGGTGGCGGCGTTGTCGAGATAGATCAACCGCCGACCATGGATCGACTGGTCGAGGATCGGGAAGTCGGCGAGGATCGATTCAGGTGAAAACATGGTGGTGGTTCGCTGCGGCGCTGAAGGGTGGTCCAGAGGGGGGCTTGTCGCAATAGCGGATGTTGGGATGTGGGTTAAAAGTTATGGGTTATTGGCGTTTAGAAAGCGCTTGGCCGCTGGGGGAGTTGGGGATTTTTGAAATATCGTTTGGAGTGCCTTGGGCGACCAGTTGACCGCCGTGGGATCCGCCGCCGGGGCCGAGGTCGATGATCCAATCGGCGGCGGCAATCACATCGAGGTGGTGTTCGACGACCAGCACGCTGTGGCCTGCGTCGCGGAGTTGGAGGAAGGCTTTGATGAGAAGTTGGACATCGCCGAAGTGGAGTCCGGTGGTGGGTTCGTCGAAGAGGTAGAGCGTGTGGGTGGCGGGGGGCTTGGCGAGTTCGAGGGCGAGTTTGAGGCGTTGCGCTTCGCCACCGGAGAGTGTGTTGGCCGCTTGACCGAGCGGCAGGTAGCCGAGGCCAAGTTGATCGAGGGTTGCGAGGATGTGTCGCAGCTTTGGGATTGGTTGGAAAAATGCGAGTGCTTCGGAAACTTGGAGATCGAGCACATCGGCGATCGATTTGCCTTTGTAGGTGATTGCGAGGGTTTCGCGGTTGAAGCGTTTGCCGTCGCAGGCCGGGCAGGTGACCCATGCATCGGGCAGGAAATGCATTTCGATCTTGAGTCGGCCGTTGCCCAGGCAGCGTTCGCAGCGTCCGCCAGTGGCGTTGAAGCTGAAGCGTGAGGTATTGAATCCGTGTTGGCGGGCGAGCGGGAGTTTGACGAAGAGCTCGCGGATCAGGTCAAATGCGCCGGTGAAAGTGGCTGGGTTTGAGCGTGGGCTGCGACCGATCGGTGATTGGTCGGCGACGATGAATTTGCCGAGATGTTCGAGTCCGTCGATGCCATCGTGGGCGCCGGGTGTTTCGCCGGCGTGGTGGAAATGGCGGGCCAGCGCGCGGCGCAGGATGTCATCGGCGAGGGTGGACTTGCCGCTGCCGCTGGGACCGCAGAGGCAGACCAGCTTGCCGAGCGGAATGCTGACATCAAGGTTTTGGAGATTGTGTTCGCGGGCGTTTCGAATTTTCAATTCTACGATGTTTGTCGTAGTTGAAATCTCAGATTTTTTGGTTTTTCCGGCAGATTGAATTTTCTCTTTTGATCGCAGCCATTGACCTGTTGGTGATGAGATTTCAATCGGATTCCCGGCTGCGAGGATCAAGCCGCCGGCGGATCCGGCGCCGGGTCCCATGTCGATGAGGTGGTCGGCTGCGCGGATAATTTCCTCGTCGTGTTCTACGATGATCACCGTATTTCCCGAATCGCGCAGCCGTTGAAGGGCTGTGATGAGTTTTTGGGTGTCGCTGGCGTGGAGGCCGATGCTTGGTTCGTCGAGAACATAGAGCACGCCGGAGAGTCCGGCGCCGAGTTGGGTAGCGAGGCGGATACGTTGGGCTTCACCTCCGGAGAGTGATCCGCTGGCGCGATCGAGCGTGAGGTAGCCGAGGCCGACTTCTTCGAGGAAGTGGAGGCGCTTTGTGACATCGGCGACGAGGCCTTGGCAAACAGCCGTCTTGGCGGGATCGGTGCTGAAGCCATCGAGCCAGCGGATCGCTTCGGTCACGGTGAGTTCGCAGAAATCCGTGATGCCGAGCCATTGTTGATTCGTGCCGCAGACCTTGACCGCCAGCCATTGCGCTTGAAGTCGGCGGCCTTGGCAACTGCTGCAGGGACGGTGGGCGATGAGGCGTGAGAGGCTGCGTCGGGTGATCTCGGATTTTGCTTCGTTCAGCCGGCGCATCGCTTCGCTGGCGAGCCCTTCAGTGTCGATTTTTTGCGGTTTTTTGTGGGGTCCGACTGTCCAGCCGGTGTCGATTTTTCCGCCGTCAAACAGCAGGCGTTTTGCAGGATCGTTGAGTTGGGAAAAACTTGAGTCCTCGGACAGTGAGTGCGCGCGCAGGATGATTTTTGTTTCGCGTTGGAATTGGCTTTCGCGGGATGATTTTTCCTTCCACCACCCGCGGATGCCGCCTTTGAGGATCGGTAAGTTTGGATCGTGTAAGAGCAATTGTGGATCGCAGTAGCGTTCGGTGCCGAGGCCTTCGCAGGTGGTGCAGGCGCCGAGGTGGGAGTTGAATGAAAAATGTTTCGGTGTGATTTCGCCAATCAGTTCGCCGGTGTGCGGGTTGCGGTAGGATGTTTGGAACGAGAGGTCGCGCCATGTTTCGGCATCGGGTTTTTGATACGAGGCGATCGTTTCCGCGCCGCATAGCCGGAGGGCGGTTTCGACCGAGTCGGCGATGCGTGATTCCGAGTCGGGTCGAATCACAAAGCGGTCGACGACAATTTCCAATGTGAAGGGTCCTTGTGGCCACTTAGCATTTTCGATTTCGAAGATTTCGCTATCGATGCGCACACGGATGAATCCTTGGCGTTGAAGGTCAGCAAGCAGGCGCGCGGGGTCGGCGTGTTCTTCTTTTGGCACTGGGGAAAGCAGCGTGACCTTGCTGCCTTGCGGGAGTGCGGTGAGTGCTTGCACGATGTCGGCTGGGCCCATGCGTTGGAGGGCGATGGCGGTGGTTGGGTCGTGCGGGATTCCGGCGGCGGCCCAGAGGATGCGGAGGTAATCGTGGATTTCCGTGGTGGTGGCGAGGGTCGAGCGCGGGTTGAGTCCGCCGCCGCGTTGTTCGATCGCGATTGCTGGACTGAGGCCTTCGATCGAATCGACATCAGGTTTTTCCAACTGGTCGAGAAACTGGCGTGCGTAGGCCGAGAGCGATTCCACATAGCGGCGTTGTCCTTCCGCGTAGAGCGTGTGGAAGGCGAGCGAGGATTTGCCTGATCCGCTCGGGCCTGTGATGACCACAAGTTTGCCTTTCGGGATATCGACATTGATGTTCCGAAGGTTGTGTTGTCGTGCGCCGCGGATCAGTATCGCTTCCACGTGATCAGCAAAGAGCGGGTGAGGGTGTCTTCCAAGCGAAATTGCCCCTCTGATCGCGGGCGTTGTCTGTAAGGTGTTTCGGGGTGAAGGAGTTCCGTGAAACTGAAAAGGCCATTTTCAGGGCAGCTTCAGCTGATAGTAAACTTATGACCAATGAAGGTTTGGCGGGATGAGTGCAGGTGGATATCAATGTTCTCATTTATGTGGCGATCAACTGAAAGTCGGTATCCATCGATGCAGCTCTGGCCAGCAGCTGTGCACCTGCCGCCACGCAAAAATCCTTGCCATGCCATAGTCGAGCTTCAAATCTGCTGCGCGTGACAATTGCCGGAAACCGCTCCGTCTCGAATAAAATTACTAACCGGCTGCGAGCCACCTTCCACCACCGATTGCAAAAGCGATGACACCCACTTTTGGAGTCAGCACCTGGCTGTGGACCTCCCCATTTGACTTCTCGCAGACCGAGCTGCTCAAGCGCATTGCCGAGCTTGGCTTTGGTGCCGTCGAACTGCCTATCGAGGAGCCGGCGCTTGTCGATGCCGCGGCCCTGCGTCCATTGCTCCTCGACCTCGGCCTGAAGGTGCACGTCTGCGGCGCGTTCGGCCCGGGGCGTGACCTGACCGACCCGGACCCGGCAGCGCGCGCCAATGCGCGCGCCTACATCACCGCCTGTCTCGACATCGCCCAACAACTCGACGCCGGCTTCCTCGCCGGCCCGATGTACTCGCAGGTCGGCAAGGCGCGCCAACTCCCCGAGGATGAACGCCGCCGTGAGTGGGACTTGGCCGCCAGCGAGTTGCGCATAGTCTGCGCGGCCGCCGCCGAGCGTGGCCTGGCCATCGCGCTTGAGCCGATCAACCGCTTCGAGACCGACCTTGTCAACACTGCCGCCGACGCCGTGCGCATGGTCCGCACCATCGACCATCCGGCCGCCAAGGTGATGATCGACACCTTCCACATGACTATCGAGGAGACCAATATTGGCGATGCCATCCGTGCCGCCGCTGCCGAGCTCATCCACGTGCAGGTCAGTGAAAACCACCGCGGCGTCACCGGCACCGGGCTGACCCCGTGGGCCGACTTCCGCGATGCGTTGCGCCAGATCAACTACTCCGGCTCGATTGTCATCGAGTCGTTCACCCCGGACAACCGCGACCTTGCCGGCGCCGTGTGCATCTGGAAACGCTTCACCCCGACCCAGGACGAGTTTGCCAGCCGCGGCCTCGCCTTCCTCAAGGACCTGTTTTCCAAACCTAACTAATATGTCGCAAGTCAACATCGCCATCGTCGGCCTCGGCTTCGGAGCCGAGTTCATCCCGATCTATCAGCGTCACCCGGACGCCAACATGTATGCGATCTGCCAGCGTACCCGCTCCAAGCTCGACGAGGTGGGCGACAAGTACGGCATCGATGTGCGCTATGGGTCGTACGAGGAGTTGCTTGCCGACCCGAACGTGCATGCGGTGCACATCAACTCGCCAATCCCCAACCACGCCGAGCAGACCATCCAGGCTCTCAAGGCCGGCAAGCATGTCGCCTGCACCGTGCCGATGGCCACCAGCATCGAGGACTGCAAGAAGATCGTCGACCTCGTCAATCAGACCGGCCTGAAATACATGATGATGGAAACCGTCGTCTACGCGCGCGAGTTTCTCTTCATGAAGGAGCTCTACGACAAGGGCGAGCTTGGCAAGGTGCAGTTTCTCAAGGCCTCCCATCAGCAGGACATGGACGGCTGGCCTGGCTACTGGCCTGGTTTGCCGCCGATGCACTATGCCACCCACTGCGTCGGGCCGATCCTCGGCCTGACCCGCGGCGAGGCCGAGTACGTCTCGTGTTTCGGCTCGGGCACCATCCGCGAGGAGATGCACTCCTGCTACGGCTCACCGTTTGCGGTGGAGACCTGTCACATCAAGTTCAAGGACAGTGATCTCTCCGCGCAGCTCTACCGCTCGCTGTTTGACGTTGCGCGTCAGTACCGCGAGTCCTTCGAAGTCTATGGCTCGAAGAAGTCCGTCGAGTGGCCGCTCATCGAGCACCGCCCGCTGGTCATCCACACCGCAAAAAAACCCGAGCCGGAAATCCCCGAGGAAGTCACCTGTCCGGACTTCGCCCACTACTTGCCCAAGGAGATCCAGGCGTTCACCACCGGCGGTGTCTACAGCCACGAAGGCGAGGAGCACCTTTCCTTCACCCAGGGCGGCGGCCATGGCGGCTCACACCCGCACCTCGCCCACCGCTTCGTCGAAATGCTCAAGACTGGCAACGACTCGTACCCGAACGCCGTCGAAAGCGCCAACATCACCTGCACCGGCATCCTCGCCCATGAGTCCGCACTTAAGGGCGGCGAGCTCATCCGCCTGCCGGACTGGACCCACCGCGCTTAAGTGCATCCAGCAGACTAGAGTATTTTGCTCAAATCTGTAGCCGTGGTTGGGGTGAGGTGTCTGATAATTAGCGGCTTCGCCGGGTCTTGGAAAAGGTGTGGAAGATTTTGTCCATGGCTGTGTTCTTGTTCAGTCGTGGGTTCAAGCTACGAAGTCGTGGCAAACGAATCTGGACCGCGCGGGGAATCCTGTGGATGCTGGCTGCATGGCAGGGCGCATTGGATGGCTCAAGACAATGTCGGTCGTCGCAAGCGGGTTGATGACCGCCGCGGTTTTTGTGCCGTTTGGTCAAACATGGCTCGTGTGGGTGTCGTTGGTGCCGATGCTGGCGGTGACGTGGTCGCTTGAGGGCAGGCGTGCGGGGTGGAAAGGATTTGGCCTTGGCTGGCTCGCGGGAGTGGTGGGTTTTGGAATTCAGTTTTCGTGGTTGTCGGTCGTGTCGCCTTTGGGTGCGGTGGTGCTGGCGCTTTATCTTGCGGTGTATCCGGCAATTTTCGGGTGGTTTTGCGCGACTTGGGGAAACCCGTCGAAATCGCGGCTCCGGTGTTTGTTGCTGGCGTTCGTGCATGGTGTGGTGTGGGCGGGATTGGAGTTGTTGCGCGGGTGGGTGTTTACTGGTTTCGGTTGGAATGGTCTTGGGGTGGCATTTCATGAAACGCCGGTCATGGCGCAGGCGGCTGATCTTTTTGGGGTGAGCGGTTTGTCGGTGTTGATCGTGTTTGTGCAGTCCGTGCTGGTGCAGAGCATGGCTCGAGTCGTGTCGAATCGTGGGAAGTGGCGGGTCGCCGATCTTCGCCCGATTGCGGTCGCGTTGTTGGCGATCGGTTTGTGCGCGGCGTATGGGGTTTTGCGGATTCGCATCGAAAAAAACCGCGAGTGCATTTCGCTCAAGGCCCTGCTGGTGCAGATCAACATCCCGCAGGATGCCGCGCGGGTTTTGTGGGAGCCGCTTGCGGTGCACATGGCCTATGAGGAGGAAACGCTCAAGGCGCTCGAGGCGATCAAGGCCGCGGATCCGAGTGGTGCGTCATGGCCTGATTGGGTTGTGTGGCCTGAGTCGGCATTGACCGGGAGAATCCTGCGCACGGATGACGGTGATTGGGGGATGTGGCAGGAAAACATCGAGACCATTTTGCAAGTGCGCAAGGCTGGTCCGTTTCATTTGATCCATGGCACCAACGAGCTTGAGGCCGAGGCGATCGAGGATGGTCAGTTGGTCATGAAGCCGAGGGGACGCGCGTGGAATTCCATTGCCGTGATGTCGCCAAAGGATGAATTGCAAACTTACCGCAAGAAGCATCTGGTGATTTTTGGTGAGACGATTCCGTTCGTGGAGAGCATTCCATGGTTGAAGAAAATTTACGCGCAGCAGGCGGGTGTGGAGTATGGCGGATCCTTCACGTCGGGGGATTCGTTCGAGCCTTTGCCGGTGCCGAATCTTGCCGGCGAGGTAATTGGTGCGCTGCCATTGGTTTGCTTCGAGGACACTGTGCCGCGCTTGCCGCGAAAATTTGTGAGGCCGGGTCCGCAGGTGATTGTGAATGTCACCAACGACGGTTGGTTCAAGGAATCACCGGCGGCAGCGCAGCACTTTGCCAATGCGAAGTTTCGCGCGATCGAGTTGCGGCGGCCGATGATTCGTTGCGCCAACAGCGGGGTTAGCGCGGCGGTTGATACGACCGGTAAAGCGCAGGTCTTGGTTGATGCGAACGGTAGTCACTTCACGCGCGGTTCGCTGCGGGTTGATGTGGCCGTGCCGAAGAATGCGTCGTTTTCGCTCTATGCGCTGATCGGCGATTGGGCGGTGGCGATCGGTGCGGTGTTGGCGTTTGGATGGGCGGGGAAGAAGATTTGAGGTTTTTGAGGAATAGAGGGATTCGAGCACCGGACATCGGAGTGAAAGAATAAAAAGAAGTGCCTTTTTCCAACGGGGGTGCTGGCATTTTTTCCACTTTGGGGCCTGCGGGCTTGCATCGCCCTACTGTGTACGGCCTGGTGCAAGATGCTCCAGCAACGGGGAAGAAACGGCGCTGCAGGGTCGCATTGCCCTACCGGGAGAAGACGCAAGACTTGAAGAAGCAAGCAGCAAGAGAAGAAACCGCGAATTCATTTGCCTTCTCAAAACATTGAGCGGGACGCTCCACGGACGGCCTAGGACTGCAAGTCCCAGCCACATGAAGAAGCGGATTTTTTCTTCTGTCTTGAAGTGTTCTGTCTCTACCTACATCGGGCAGATTTCGTTGATGGCTTGGAGGAGTTCGGGTGTGGGTGTGGGGGCTTCCAATGAGTCGATGATTTGATCGAGTTGGGCGACATTGCGGGCGCCGACGAGGGCGGAGGTGATGGCCGAGTGGTGGAGGATCCATTGGATCGCGAGGTGGTGGAGGGAAATGTTGTGTTTCTCGGCGAGTTGGCCGAGGGCATGGATTTGATCGAAGTTGTGGTGAACTTGATCGGATTGGAGGAAGCCATCGGGTCGTGCGGCGCGCGAGTCGGCGGGGATGCCATTGAGGTATTTCGGGGTGAGCATGCCTTGGGCGAGCGGGCTGAAGGCGATGCAGCCGATGCCTTCGTCGCGCAACCAATCGAGGATGCCGGCGGATTCCACCGAGCGATTGAGGATCGAATAGGGTGGCTGATAGATCAGGCAGCGGACGCCAATTTTCTTGAGAATTTTGACCGCTTTTTTGAGTGTCTTTAGCGGGTATTTTGAGAGTCCGACATAAGTTGCCTTGCCGCTCGATACGGCTGTGGCGAGGGCGGACATCGTTTCTTCGAGCCGTGTGTGGGGATCGGGGCAGTGGGAGTAGAAAATATCGACATGATTGAGTCGAAGGCGCTTGAGTGAGTGGTCGAGCGAGGCGAGCAGGTGTTTGCGCGAGCCGTGGCTGCCGTAGGGTCCGTGCCACATGTCGTGACCGGCCTTGGTCGAAATGACGAGTTCGTCGCGATGGGCGGCGAAGTCGTGTGAGAGGATGCGCCCGACATTTTCTTCGGCGCTGCCGGGTGGTGGACCGTAGTTGTTGGCAAGGTCGAAGTGGGTGATCCCTCGATCGAAGGCGCGACGCATCATATGACGAGCCTCGTCTTGGTTGTCGATGTGGCCAAAGTTGTGCCAGAAGCCGAGCGAGATGGCGGGAAGAAGTAGGCCGGAATCACCGCAGCGGCGGTAGGGCATGCGGCCGTCGTAGCGCTGAGGATCGAACATGTTTTAGATTCAAGTTTTCAGTTTCAAGTTTCAAGAGGAAGAGTTGAGCATCGAAGCGGATTCGGCATGGCGTGAGCAAAGCGAAGGCAAAAAGGTAACTGCCTTAGAGGTTTTTTCTAAGCGAGGGCTTTGAGGCGTTGGAGGAGGGGTGGGTGGGAGTAGTCGAGCCAGACGCGGAGGGGATGGGGAGAGGGGTGGGAGAGATGATCGGCGGTCATTTTGGTGAGAGCGGTGGCGAGGGGTGTGGCATCCCCGGTGTGTTGTTTGGCGAAGTCGTCCGCTTCGAATTCGTAGCGGCGTGACCAGGCGTTGAGGATGACCGAGAGAATTTTTCCGGCGGGTTCGAAGAGGATGGAGAAAAGCACTAGGCCGACATGGGGTGAAATTTGTGTGACGCCGAAGGCATCGAAAAGGAGTCGGGCGAAGTGGCCTTGCGGGTTGGTCGCGAGGCCGATGAGGAAAAAGATGGCGGCGGTCTGGATGATGCCGGCGGCGAGGCGTTGCTTGATGTGGCCGCGGCGGAAATGGCCGATTTCGTGGGCGAGCACGGCAATGAGTTCCGGCGTGGAGCTTTTTTCGATGAGCGTGTCGAAGAGGGCGATTTTGCGATTTTTTCCGAAGCCGGTGAAGAACGCGTTGGCCTTGGTCGAGCGCTTTGAGCCATCCATGACGAAGACATCCTTCACGGGAAACCCGCAGCGGTTGCCTAGGGATTCGATTTCCGATTTCAGTTCGCCCTCGGGCATGGGAGTGAACTTGTTGAAGAGCGGCATGATGTAGGTGGGCGCGAGCCAGGTGAGGATCAACTGCGCGAGGGTGAGAAGGATCCATGCCCAGAGCCATGCGTTGGGCGCGCGGTTGAAGATCCACAGCACGGCGGCGGCGAGCGGCAGTCCGATGAGTGCGGCAAGGACGAGGCCTTTGATGTGATCGGTGATGAAGGTCGCGGGCGTCGAGCGGTTGAAGCCGAAGCGGTTTTCGATCACGAAGGTTTCGTAAATCGAGAAGGGCAGCGAGAGTAGCGATTGGCCGAGAAAAAATGCCGAGAGAAAGATCAGCCCGGCTGCAAGTTCCGAGTTGCCGAGCGAGCGTGCAAAATGGTCAAGCCAACCGAAGCCGCCGGCGAACCAGAACATGAGCAAGGCGGTAAGTGAGACAGCCGATTGGAGGAGATCGTGTTTTGCATTTACGCGTTGGTAGTCACGGCCGAGCTCGAGCTTTGATTCATCCATTACACCAGCAAGCTCCTCGGGCACTTTTTCCGGAAAAACCTTAAGGTTCAGCAGGGTGGCGATGAATTCCAGTTTCCAAAGGAGCAGGAGTGTCGCAACGATCAGGAGGGTCATGAAATTCCAATCGGTCATTGGAGGTATCATGCACGGGGTGATGCGCGCGGCAAGACCGGGGCATGAAGGATCAGAAAAAGAGTGGGATTGAACATTGCGGGTTTTGGGGGATCGGGCTAGCTTTGCGAGGAACACATGGCCGGTGCATTGATTTCGAGAGGATTGCTGACGCTTTGGTTTTTTGCGGCGGCATTGGCTTGTGCTGAGGTTGTCAAAGATGAGACGCCGGCCATTCCCAAGGGGGCGTCAGACGGTGCGATCATGACACGCAAGGATGCGCGAGCGATCACTCTCAAGATTCCGGCTCCGCGGGGGATGATTATCGACCGAAACGGCGAGGTATTGGCGCAGAATGCTGTGGCTTATCAGATTGCCCTTCAGTTTCGACAGTTTGAAAAAGCGGATCGAGCTTTTGTGGTTGATTGGGCACGCACTCGCCTGAATGCATTGGCGGGAATTTGCAAGAATGTTGAGCCCAAGGCCGATGATGAATTGTATGATCACTACCGTCACCGGCGTTGGTTGCCTTTGTTGGTGAGTGGTCACATACCCGAAAAGGAAGCGCTTGCGATTGAAGGCAAGCTGCCGACGGGTTTGATCATCAACCCTCTATATCGAAGGCATTATCCCGAAGGGGAGTTGGCGGCGCATGTCATAGGTTACACGGGCAGTGTCGGAAAGTTGCCAACTGGACCGATCAATTTCAATGAGCCCTTGTGGGAAGAATCGGAAGGTCGTGCGGGATTGGAGAAAATTTTCAACAGTGAATTGACCGGTGATGCGGGAATAAAAAAATTGTTGTTCGACGAGAACGGCAACAAGCTTTTGGAAGAACAAGTCAAGCGTCCGCGTCCTGGTGGCACGCTGGTGACGACGATTGACCTCAAGTGGCAGCGCTTGGCGGAAAAGATTTTGCGGAGTGGTTGCCGGCGCGGTGCTTTCGTGGTGGTGGATGTTGTGACCGGCGAGGTTCTGGTGATGGCGTCGCGTCCTTCGTTTGATTTGAACAGCTTTATTCCTGGAATCAGCACGGAGTTATTCAAGAAGCTGCAGGATGATCCCTCGCAGCCCTTGTTTGGACGATCCTTTCAATCTGCGTATCCGCCGGCTTCTTCATTCAAGCCGATCGTAGCACTCGTTGCGCTCAACAACGGTGCGGTGACGGAGGATTCGACGCTTTATTGTCCGGCATCGATCAGCATAGGCAGAACGGTTTTTAACAATTGGAGCAAGTCCCCCGAAGGAAGCATTGATGTGAAGCGTGCGATCGCGAGGTCGTGCAACACATGGTTCTATCAGGTTGGAATCGACATCGGGCCGACCTCGTTTTTGAGTTTGGCGCGGAGGTTGGGATTTGGTGAGAGGACCGGATTGCCGTTGGTGGGTGAGACGCCGGGCCTGGTACCGAATGACGAATGGATGTTGAAGAACGAGAAGCGGCGGATTTTGGATGGCGACACTGCCAACCTTTCGATCGGGCAGGGGAGCTTGTTGGCATCGCCGTTGCAGGTGGCGCAGGCGATGGCGGGAATTGCAAATGGTGGTGCGTTGCCGAAATTGCGCATGATTTCGCAGGTGCAGGATACGCGCGGACGGGTGGTGCAGGCTCCAATACCTGAGCGAAAAAACGCCTTGGGCCTTAGCGAAAAGGCGGTGCAGGTGGTGCATCAGGGGATGTCGGATGTGGTTAATTCGGGTGGTGGTACAGGTCGTAGCGCGGGAATTGATTATGCCGAGTTGTGTGGCAAGACCGGAACGGCACAGTGGGGGCCAAAGTCGAAGAACCAGCGGCTTGCATGGTTTGCGGGATTCATGCCGCGGGCTAATCCGCGATATGCGTTTGCGGTGCTTTACGAAGGCAGGCCGGGCGAAAAGGTATCGGGCGGTCGCATGGCGGCTCCGATGGTGCAGGATTTTTTCCAAGGCATCAAAGGTGATATTAAAGAGATCATCGCGCCGCCGAAGAAAGCCTTGGTGGTGAGTGAGGAAACAGGCGAGGCGGCAGAGCAAGCCGCCCAGGCAATAAAGCTTGATGATGTCGAAAGCGACGAAGAGGCAGAAGGAATGGAGGAAGCTGTGAGCGGCGTTTCCGCCAAGCGTGAGGTGATCCGGGCTTTGCCCGTAAATGATGCGGAAGTTGGTGATGAGATGCCGCCGACGAGTGCTGGTTTTTCCGGTGATAAGGGCGCGATGCCTGCCTCGCCCGTGGAGAGTGATGATGAGGTGATGGATGAGAATGTGGAAACTCAGTGATCGGCCTTGAGGGTCGGGTGATTCGTTGAATTTTATCTGATGTTCTGACTGGAGTTTTTTCAGCGGATTCGCAGGATGTCAGTGAAATGAGCATATCACCCGAAGAATACGAAAAGCTTGGTCAATTTTATTTGGGTCGCGAATACGATCTCGAGGCGAAGAAGGTCGAGGATGGATTGGTGCTTTATGATTCGAAGGATCTGGTGACGCACGGGGTGGTGTTGGGCATGACTGGATCGGGCAAGACCGGTCTTTGCCTTGCTTTACTCGAAGAGGCGGCGATGGATGGTATCCCGGCGATCGTGATTGATCCGAAAGGTGACATTGCCAATTTGCTGTTGGCGTTTCCTTCTTTGGATGCGGCGAGTTTTCGTCTATGGATCAACGAGGATGATGCTGCGAAAAAAGGCATTTCGCCCGACGAGCATGCTGAGAAAACCGCTGCGATGTGGAAGAAGGGTCTTGCTGATTGGGGTCAGGATGAAGGGCGCGTCGCGAGGTTTCGTGAGAAGGCCGATGTTAATGTGTTTACGCCCGGAAGCAAGGCGGGAATCCCGGTGTCGATTCTTGCGTCGCTTGAGGCACCGCCGTTTGAGATTGTCGACGATGGTGAACTGTTTGGTGAAAGGATTGAGAGCACCGTTTCCTCGTTGCT
>CAZXHZ010000029.1:0-2181 GCA_964639755.1 uncultured Luteolibacter sp.
CGCTTCAAGCTTCCAATCGGCAAGACCAAACAAGGCACCGATGCCGATGCGGCGAAATCCGCCCTTGTACGCGCGCTCGGGACAATCGAGACGCCAGTCGAAATTTTTCTTCGGCCCTGCGGTGTGCAACGTTTGGTAAACTTCGCGATCGTATGTTTCCTGATACACCACAAGGCCTTCCGCTCCGTGCGCGACGATCTCGGCATATTGATCGTCCTCCATCGGGCCGACCTCGATGCCGAGCGTGGGAATAAAGGATTTGAGAGCATCGAGACAGTCCTGCAAATAACCCTCGGAAACAAACTTCGGATGCTCGCCAGCCACGAGCAGCAGATTGCGAAAACCAAGCCCGTGCAAATGCCTCGCCTCGCGCACGACCTGCTCAACGGTCAGCGTCGTGCGCAAAATTTTCGCATCGCGCGAAAAACCGCAATAACTGCAGTTGTTCACGCATTCGTTGGAAAGATACAGCGGCGCAAACAATCGCATCGTTTTGCCAAAGTGCCGACGCGTGATCTGTTGGCTCTGCCGCGCCAAAGCCTCAAGCCCGTAAGCGCGCTCATCCGCAAGCATCCGCTCGAATCGCCGCATCAGCGGTGTCGGATGTTCAAGAAGCTGCGGAAACACATCGGCAAAGGCCATCGCGCCGAAGATGCGCTCCACGCCCTTCGGCGTCAAAGGCGGACTCGCAAAAATTTGCTCCCAGGTTGAAACGGAATTCTCCCAACCACCAATAACTCTTCCTCTTTATCCCTTTCGCGTTTACTGCTTTTTGAGTGAATTCGCACCCTACCTCCGACATGGCCGCTGGCGCCGGTTGGCGCTGGGATCACTCGTATGCGCGCTTGCCGGAATTGTTTTTTGTTCGAACGCATCCTGATCCGGTGCGCGAGCCGCGTTTGGAGATTTTCAATCATGCTTTGGCAGACTCTCTCGGACTTGATGCGAAAATGCTCGCCCGACCGGACGCGCATGGGATTTTTACCGGCAATCAAATCCCCGAAGGCGCCGAGCCGATCGCGCAGGCTTATGCGGGTCATCAATTTGGTCACTTCACTGGACTCGGCGATGGTCGGGTGATTTTGCTGGGCGAGCATCTTGCGCCGGATGGCGCGCGCTTTGACATCCAACTGAAAGGTTCGGGCCGCACGCCGTTTTCACGCGGTGGTGATGGCCGCGCGGCCTTGGGCCCGATGCTGCGCGAGTATGTCATCAGTGAAGCGATGCACGCGCTTGGCATCCCGACGACTCGCAGTCTTGCGGTTGCATCGACAGGCGAGGCGGTCTTTCGCAACGAAGAACTCCCCGGCGCAGTGCTCACGCGCATCGCCGCCAGCCACATCCGCGTTGGAACATTTCAATGGGTCGCAGCGCACGAAGATACGGCGGCACTACGGGATTTGGCCGAGCACACGCGGCAACGGCATTTCCCGGAAATTGCCGACGATGAATCGCGTCACATCGCATTCTTCAGAGCGGTCATGCATCGCCAGTGCGCGCTGGTGGCAAAGTGGCTGCATGTCGGCTTCATCCACGGCGTGATGAACACCGACAACATGGCACTCTCGGGCGAGACGATCGATTACGGGCCCTGCGCATTCATGGATGTTTACGATCCCGCGACCGTGTTCAGTTCGATCGATCGCCAAGGGCGCTATGCCTATGAAAAGCAGCCAGAGATCGCGCGATGGAATCTCGCGCGACTTGCTGAGGCGATGTTGCCACTGCTGCATGATGATGAAAAAACTGCCGTCGATCTTGCCAACGAGGCCTTGGGGGAATTTGAAACCATCTTCCAAAGTCATTGGCTTGTCGGCATGAGAAACAAGCTTGGCCTGATGACCAATGAGCCAGGCGATCGCGATCTGATCCAAGCTTGGCTCGAATGGATGCAACAAAACCGCATGGACTTCACGCACAGCTTCCGTGCCTTGAGCGATGAAAAATCGATCGCCGCGCCATGCTTTGTGGGTGACGCTTTTGCCGCATGGCACACTCGCTGGCGCGAGCGGATCGCACGCCAACCGCAATCTTTCACTAATGTCGCAGTCCACATGCGTTCGCACAATCCGGCGGTGATCCCGCGCAACCACAAGGTCGAGGAAGCACTCGCCGCCGCAAGCGATCACGGCGACTTGTCCGTGCTCGAGCGATTGTTGTCCGCGCTCGCAAACCCTTATG
>CAZXHZ010000030.1:0-19702 GCA_964639755.1 uncultured Luteolibacter sp.
TGGCTTTACGATTTCTGCACGCTCAATTCGCAGGTGAGCGAGCGGAATTTGCAGTGATGCTGCGGCGGGCACCCGAAAGCACCTGCCGCGACAAAGGATGAATCACCAATCAATCGTCACACCGGCATAAACTCCGGCGCCTGTGCCTTTGATCGTGTCGCCGTAAAAGTTCGACAACTCGTAGTCGGCGTCAAAGGCGTTTTCGACGCGGGCGTGGAGTTTGACTTTCTCGGTGACCTGATAGGACCCGTGGAAACGGGCAACCGTATAGGCGTTGATCGGATCACCGCCCCATGAGTGACTTGCCAGATGCGTCGCGCCGATACCGATCAATGATTTTTCGGTCGCCTTCCAATCGAGCGACGCAGTGGCCGTGTTGCGTGGTTGATCGCTAAGGCTTTCGTGTAGCCAGGTCCATGCGACGCGGTAGGAAACCGTCTTTTCCAAAGCCGCGCCACACATGGCAAACTCGGTGCCTTGCGTTCGGGTTTCGCCGGCAATGTTGACCGGTGGCGTCGGGAATGACTGAATCTGGTCTTGAATGTGGTTTTCAAACCAAGTCGCCTCAAGCTGATGGCCAAGGATCTTGTGCGTGATGCCGATGTCCCAGCCGGTGGCAGACTCCGCTTCAAGGTCGGGATTGCCCGCGCCTAATGACGAACCAAAAAGGTCGAGATAAGTTGGCGATCGGAAAGAAGTGCCGATGCCTCCGCGGATCGAGGTCGATGGCACCAATTCCTGAATAGCGCCAAGACGCCAGGTCAACTCGTCGCCATACGCCTCGTAGTCCTCCCAGCGCAGCGCGGCTGTGGTGGTCAGCTTGTCGGTCGCATCCCATTCGAGCGCGGAATGAACGCCGAAGCGGTCGCGCTCCTGATCCGCGCCAATGGTGTTTTCGTAATTGCTGCGATGACCGTAAACCCCGGCGAGCAAGCGAACATCGTCCGAGAGCTTGATCTCTTGATCGGTCGAGATGCTGGCGTCGCGCAGGTCGCTGCCATAATTGCCGAATGACGAATCACTGTCGTAAAATTCCTGATGATACCCGGCGAGAAAGCGCCCGGTCCAGACATCGGAAAATTTTCCGGTGGCATAAAGCGTCGCGAGCGATGCATCGAGATGATCGTCCGAATTGCCAAGATTTTCGTAATACGAATCGTTGGCGCGAAAGGTTGTACCGAGCGTCCAGACGGGGTCGACCTGACCCTCGACGCGCAGCGCAGCCGAGCTTTGGTCGAAGTGCTGATTCGGTGCGTCGTTGTCGGTTTGCTCGTAACTACTACCTAGATAGTAATTCATTTTACCGACTTCGCCGCCGACCTTCGCACGGCCGGAAAACGAGTTGAACGAACCTGCTTCAACGGTCGCCGAGCCGTTCGGGTCACCAGACCCGCGAGGGGTTTCCATCCAGAGCACGCCACCGATCGACTCGCCGCCATAGATCGCGCCCTGCGGGCCGCGCAGGATCTCGAGCTTGCCAATGTCGGTGGTGCGCCCTGCCGAAAGGATGTTGCCGAGTGGCGTCGACGAATCACTCAAGCGCATGCCATCAATGACGATCTGCGAATAGTTGGTGGTCGTGCCGCGGATGAACACCGATCCGAGCGCGCCGGTTTCGCCACCGGTCGAGGTCGAGATCACCCCGGGGGCCGCATTGAGCGCGTCGCGAAGTTGCAGGATGCCGCTTGTTTCGAGTTGCTCGGGATCGAGGCTGGTGACGCTCGAAGTCACCGTTGAAGCCTCGCGCGGGACACGCAGGGCGGAAACGATGAGCGGATCGAGTTCGGTTTTTTCTTTCTTGGGTGTTTCGGCAAAGGCCGATTGGACGGGTAGCAGGCACAAGCCTGCGAGGGCCGGTCGGAGCAAGCTCCGCCGGATGGCAGTTGGCATCATTTTCTCTTCTATGTTTGCTATGTTTGCGCACGAAGAGAGGGCCGCGCGGAAAAATTTCCTGCAGCCTTCCCTCGTCGATCCCCTTTCGCGGAGGACCACTGAATCCGCGCGTCGCGGGGGCGGCGGGCGGTTGACGAGCTACAAGGGCGCAAGTATTCGGGCTCCCGGCTTCATGCCTGATCCCCGTCTTCACCGCCCTTGCGAACGATTGACATGCTGGGGACTCGTATCCGGATACCGCAGCGCGACTGCTCCGGGTTCTCACCGGATTCCATGACGCCCATGTGGTTGGTCGGCGCGAGATTGGTAGTGGGCACCGTAGCCGGCAAGGAGAAATCGAACGGGCAACGGTTTTGATCCGCGAAAAAACACCGCCGCAGCTTGTGGAGGGCTATTCCATGGGCTTGCGTTGACCCGCCATTCGATTACAATCCGCCACTCATCATGAATGATCTTATCCGATATGCTTCGGCATTTCTTCTCACCTCTTCGCTAGCCCATGGCGCTCCAGTCAAGTCGGCCGCAGATCCGGTGAAGCAAATGGATTTCCTTGAACTACTCGCCAAGGGCGGGCTCATGATGTTTCCGCTCGGATTGATGTCGGTCATCACGGTCATTCTCATTCTGCTTTTTTTCCTCTCGATCCGCCGCAGCGCAATTGTCAGCGAACGCTTCATGGCCACGGTGGAGTCCATGATCACCAAGCGCGATTATGCCGGCCTCATCACCCAGAGCCACCGTCGCAACGAATGCATGGCGCGCATTGTGCAAAACACCCTTGAATTTGTGGAGGCCAACCCTGGCGTGCCTTTTGAGAATGTACGCGAAGTCGCACAAACCGAAGGCTCGCGTCAGGCTGGACTCATGACCTCACGCATCACCTACCTCGCCGACATCGGCGCAATCGCGCCAATGGTGGGCCTGCTGGGAACGGTCATCGGCATGATCAAAGCCTTCATCGAAATTTCCACCGGCGGCGTGCAAGGAGTTCGCGAAATGGGGCTCGCGGCGGGCGTGTCCGAGGCTCTCATTGCAACTGCAGGCGGCCTTGGAATCAGCCTTGTTGCCTTGATTTGTTACTCGTTCTTTCGCGGCCGCGTGCACAACTACATCGCGGAACTTGAATCGGCTTCCACGCACTTCATCGCATTGCTCCACACGCGCCACAGCGATGACGCAAGCGCTGAATTTGCAGCTTCCGGCAAGCGCCGCGACCTGCACGGCATCTAACCTATCGCGCGGATGAGATTCACCAACCGTCAACCGCCGCCGATCGCCATGCAACTGGCGCCGATGATCGACATCCTGCTTTTGCTGTTGAGCTTTTTCATCATCAGTTGGCAGTTCAGCCGCTCGGAGACCGAGCTCAATGTTTCGGTGCCAACCGCGCAGGAGGGAGCAGACCCGGAACGCCAGCGCGGGGAAATTATCATCAATGTCCTGCCCGATCGTGTGATCCGCGTTGAGGGCTCCGACATGGATTTGCCAAAGCTGCATGAAAAGTTGGCGGTCATCGCCAAGCAGTTTGAGAACCAGCCGGTGCGCATCCGGGGTGACGGCAAGGTCGACTACCAACGGATTGTCGAGGTGATCGACACCTGCCAGAAGGCAGGCATTTGGAATATTTCTTTCGCGACCCAAGCGCCAGCCCGCAAGGAATGATCGTTCAGTTTTCCGCCATCCCCATGTTGTTTCGATTCATCGCCATCTCGCTGACACTTACCGCTGCCGCGATCGCCCAAGCGCCAAGGGCCATGACGGCCGATCCGGTATTGGCAGGAGATGCTTCGAACGACCTTTTTCTGCGCGGAAAAAACATTTACGATTCGGCACAAAACGCCACGGACCTTGCCAATCGAACCGAGTACTATCAACGCTCAGCGATGATATTCACGGAGTACTTGGCCATGTTTCCCAACCATCCAAACGCTGAACAGGCGTGGTGGCATCTCGGAAACAGCCAATACCAATCAGGAATGATTGATGATGCGCGGCGTTGTTTCAGCACGCTGATCAACCGCTACGGCAAAGGAAAGTGGGTCGCCGCTGCGGCCTATACGCTGGCCGCCGATCATTACAACCGCGGCGAATACGACTTTGCCGCACCGATGTTCGAGCGCTATGCAATAAACACCGAAAAAGCCGCCGAGCGGCCGCGCGGTTATTTCCTTGCCGGAAACTGTTATCGCATGCTCGGCCGCAAACGCGAGGCGGTCTTGATGCTGCGCAAAGTGATCGAAGATCCGGCCGGTGCGTACTTTGCGCCTCAGGCAAAAACCGCGCTCGGCCAACTCAACGCCGCCGATGGAAAATTCAAGGAAGCTCTGACCTTGTTTGAAGAGGCGCTTGCCGCCAACTCAGCGACACCAAAAATCCGCGGTGAAGCCGCGCTCCATGCCGCGCTTGCCGCCGCCAAGCTCGGCAAAGCGGAGGAATCCGACCGCTACCTTTTTATGATCCTCAAATCGCCGGGCATGGAGGAATTTCGCGCCGAGGCACAAACCGCATTGATGGCGAATGCGTTCTCGCGCAAGGACTATCGCGAAGTTGTGCGGATCTTCCGCAGTAGCGCATCCAAGGCCACCGGTGAAAAAGAGGCAATGCGATTGATGGTCGCCGCGCGGGCCCTCATGCGACTCAAAGCGCATTCGGAAGCTCTCGATCTCTTCCGCGAGGTAGAGCGGCTTACCAAACCAGGGGACGAAATTGGGTTTGATGCCGCGTATCACCGCTTGCTTTGTTTTTTCCAAATCGAAGGGCAGCATGTACCGGAACAGGTGGATGCCTTCCTGCAGCTTTACAAAAAAACCAACCCCAACGACACGCGCATTCACACCGCCATGATGATGAAAGCGGAAGAGCTCTACGCGAAAAAGGAAACGACAAAAGCCGCAAAGATGTATTCACAAATCAATCCGGAATTGCTCAGCAGCAACAACCAACCCGGATTTTTTTACCAACGCGGCTGGTGTCTGGCCGAAGCGGGCGACCATTCGGGCGCCGCGCGTTCTTTTGACGAATTCATTTCACGCTTCCCGAATGATTCACGCGTACCATCCGCCTTGGCCAAGCGGGCAATGGCTCACGCGGAACTTGCAGACTCCCGAAAAGCCCTCGCTGATTACGATCAGCTCATCCACAACTCCTCGACACCAAAAGAGTTGGCGTCTCTCGCATGGCTCGAATCTTCGCGCCTAAGCCGCAAGGAAAACAACATTCCCGAAATGTTGGGCCGCTATCAAGGGTTGTTGAAAAACATTCCAGACTTGGGCGACAACCTGAAGGCCGAAGCAAACTATTGGATCGGATGGGGCCTGGTCAAAACCAACAAAGCAACCGAATCGGTGAAGCATCTCGAATCCGCCCGCTCGCTGCGCCCGGAAGCCTATTCAAAACATTCGGGCATTTTGCTAACACTGGGTTATTTTGCCGCACAGGACTCACCGCATCTTGCCGATGAAGTCCGGCTCGCCATCAAAAACGGATATGCCTCCGACATCCCGGCTCAAACACTTCAATGGTGCGGCATCCAAGCCTATAACTCGGGCGACTTCAAACTCGCGGCACAATGCCTCTCGCTCATCGCGTCACCCGATGATCCGCGCTCGTCGCCAAAGGAAGTCTGGCGCTATCTGGCAAAGGCGAGACTTGAAATCCAAGATAAGGAGGGAGCCCTTGCCGCCGCTGATCGCGCGCTTGAGATCGAGGACAATCCCACATGGAAGGCCGACTCGTTGCTCGATCGCGGCCGCGCGCTTTTACTGATGGATCGTTCTTCCGAGGCCCGTATTGCCGCCGACGAAGCAATGAAGCTTCAACCCCAAGGCCGAACCAGCGCCGGGCTTCGCATCCTTCGGGGAGATCTCGAAATGAAGGCTAACGACCCGAGAAAAGCCGCCGCGGAATACCTCATCGTTGCCAATTTTCACGAAGACAAGGAGCTCAAACCCAAAGCTCTGGACGGACTTGTCAAAGCACTCAAGCTTCAGGGAGACAACTCGCAGGCGGAAAAATACCGCGACCAATTGCAATCAGAGTTTCCTGATTGGAAATCCCACTGAACCGTTCCAGTCTCTGCCGCATCCCGCCCTAGCCTGTCACAGACATCTCAGCTTTGTCATGAATTTGGCTTGTCTTGAAACTCGTATCAAAAAAGGTTGAAACTTTCCCTCCCATGACCCCTCCCGCTGTTCCCACCGCCAAGCCGAAAACCGATCGGCTTGACTCGCCGGCCACATGGTCCTCCCAACAGTCGGCAGAACTTTACGGCATTGATTCGTGGGGGCACGGATTCTTCGGCGTCAATCGCAAGGGCCATGTCACGGTCAAGCTGGAGGACGATCAAGCCTGCAAGGAGATTTCCCTTCACGACATTATCGAAGGCCTCAACGATCGCGGCACACGCGTGCCCGTGCTATTGCGATTTCGTGACCTTCTTCATTCGCGCATCACCGAAATCAACGAGTCATTCCGCAAGGCGATCAAGGACAGCGGCTACAAGGGCGAATATCGCGGCGTTTATCCGATCAAGGTGAATCAACAACGCCAGGTCATCGAAGAAATCGCCGAGTTCGGAAAAAAATACCACTACGGCCTCGAAGCGGGATCTAAGCCGGAATTGATCGCCGCACTTGCCCACATGAATGACCCCGAAGCATTCATCATTTGCAACGGCTACAAGGACGAAGAGTTCATCGACCTCGCGCTGCACTCGCAGAAGATGGGCCTCAAGATCATGCTCGTGCTCGAGATGCCCAGCGAGCTGGAACTCATCCTTGAGCGCTCTCGCAAAATTGGCGTGCTTCCAAACCTCGGCGTGCGCGTGCGACTCTCGACCCGTGGCGCCGGCCACTGGCAGGAGAGCGCGGGCGACAAATCGGTCTTCGGCCTCAATGCGGCGCAGGTGATCCAGGTGGTCGATCACCTCAAGGCCTCCGGTTACCTCGCCTGCCTTAAGATGTTGCACTACCACCAAGGTTCGCAGATCCCCAACATCGCTGCCATCCGCGAGGGCGCGACCGAGGCGGTGCGCATGTATTGCGATTTGGTCAAGGAAGGCGCGCCAATGGGCGTACTCGACATCGGCGGCGGCATGGCGGTCGATTACGACGGCTCGCATACGAATTTCCATTCGTCCTGCAACTACTCGGTTGCCGAGTACTGCACCGACATCGTCGAAGTCATTTCACAAATCTGCGACAAAGCCGGTGTGACGCATCCATGCATTGTGTCGGAGTCCGGTCGCGCGGTGGTTTCGTACTATTCGGTGCTCGTTTTCAACATCCTCGATGTCACCAGCGCACAAACCAGCGACGAGGCCCCAGCCGTGCCGGAAAACGCGCCGCAAAATTTGCTCAACCTGATCGACGCAAACAAAACGCTGAGCAAAAAAAACCTCCAAGAGTGCTTCAACGATGCTGTCTATTACCGCGACCAAGTGCGCGCGCAGTTTTTCTATGGCAATGCCACACTCCGCGAGCGAGGTCTCGCAGAGGCATGGTTCTGGCACATCCTCACCCGCATCTCCAATCTCATCGCACAACTCGATGACATCCCGGAAGACTTGCGCGAACTTTCCTCGACGCTCGTCGATTTTTATTACGGCAATTTCTCGCTCTTTCAATCGTTGCCGGATTCATGGGCAATCGACCAGTTGTTTCCCGTCATGCCGATCCATCGCCTCGACGAAAAACCGCGCCAACGCGCGGTGCTTGCCGACATCACTTGCGACTGCGACGGAAAAATTGACCGCTTTATCGACAAGGAAGATGTGGCAAAAATTCTGCCGCTGCACGAGATCAAGCCGAACGAGTCATACTATGTTGCCGTCTTCCTCGTCGGCGCCTATCAGGAAACTCTCGGCGACCTTCATAACCTTCTCGGAGACACCAATGTCGTCGGCGTGCACTTGGAAAAAGGCAAGCCTGTCTACACCCATGAGGTCGAGGGTGATACCGTGGCCGATGTGCTAAGCTACGTCGAATACGACCCGAAAGAGCTTGTCTCGCGCTTCAGGAGTTTTGCCGAAAAAGCCGTGAACGACGGTCGGATATCGCCGAAAGAGCGACGCGAAATTCTCGACCTTTATCGCGAGGGTCTCGCTGGCTACACTTACTTTGAGAGTTGATGCCTGATTGAAAAATCGAGCGCGTTCCGGCCGCCCCATGTCGACGGGACAAAATGAACTCATCGATAGCCGAAGATCCATCGGATTTCGGCTTGCAAATGTTCATTAGAATCCCAGTTTGAATTGTTGTTTTGAAAAAACAGCATCAAGAAACCCACCATGAAAACATCACTTCGTCTCATCACTGCGACATTGCTCGCGTTGTCACCGTGCATTGCTGCAGAGACCACTCCAGCAGCTCTCGCTCTAAAGCCGAATACAACCGAACCCATGGGGCAAAAATTTGCGGAGCAAAGACAACCAGATACCCTGCGAGTGCTGTTTGTGGGAGCCGGATCATCGCATGATTTCCCGCGTTTTTTCCTCACAACAGATCCTGAGGCCCTCAAGCAGGCTGGAGGATTTGAGACGGCGGCCACACCCAACCTCGCCGAAGCGCTTAACCTTTTGCCGCAAGCGGATTTGTTGGTTTTCAGCGCCAATCACGGCCAGTTCGGCAAACCCGAATTTCAAAACAAACTCAATGAATTCGCCGACGCGGGCAAAGGCATCGTCGTGCTTCACGCTGGCGTGTGGTTCAATTGGCCGCCCGATTGCGGATACAACAAGCGCTTCGTGGGGGGAGGCACCAAAAGCCACGGCAAGGGAGAGTTTGAGGTAAAGCTCAAAACGGGAGAGCACCCCATCATGCTGGGTGTTGAGCCAAGTTTCAAAATCATTGATGAGAGTTACCATGTGGCACTCGATGCTGACGCGAAAGTCGAAGTGCTTGCTGAGATTCCAGCGGACAAGGGAAAGCCGGCTTATCCTGCGGTGTGGACGGTTCAGGATCCGAAAACCCGAATCGCCTGCATCAGCCTCGGTCATGCCGAAGAGGCGCACTCCAATCCGAATTACATAAAATTGCTGGTCAATGCCGTGCGATGGGTTGCTAAAAAATAAGGCGCTCCTAGGTATTATTCTGAAAGCATAAGAGCCACGGCTTCGTATCTATCGGTAGTGCATACATCGCGGCTGTTCTGCTCAGCTCATGCCTCATTTTATGAAACTCTCCAATTTGCTCGTTGCCGCAACAGGCATCATCGCTCTTTTATCGACCCATTCTTTGATTTCAGCGGCGCCTGCAGCGAATACACGCCTCAAGGTGCTTTTTCTCGGCGATGGCGGAAAGCTTGAGCCGTCGGAACGCATGATCGATATCGCCCCGCCGATGCTGGATCGCAATATCGAGATTGTGTATTCTGAGGATTTGGATGTTTTGAACTCCTCGACCTTGGCGGACTATCATGCGTTGTTGGTTTACGGGGATCATCCGAAACTTCCAGCCGAGCATGAGTCATCCCTCCTGCGCTATGTCTCCGAAGGAGGTGGATTGATCTCGATACATTCCGGCGGGATGAATTTTCCAAATTCAAAAGTTTGGGAACAACTTGTCGGAGCTCGCGGCAATGACAGCGAACTCCAGCCAATCAAAGAAGAAATTGCACAGCCTGATCACAATTTGACGCGCGGGTTCAAGCCGTTCGAGTCAACGGATGCGACCATCACTCTTGCGTCACCTCCAAAGGCGGACTGCGTCATGCTTGGCAAGCGCAAGCTCGCGGATGGAACAATGGCACCTTGGACATGGGTGCGCACCGAAGGCAAAGGCCGGGTATTCTGTACCGCCTGGGGAAAAGATTTGATGACCTGGCTGCAACCCGGCTTTGTCGATTTGATCGAGCGCTCCATACGCTGGACCTCAGGTCAGGATGTGCAGCAGGTAATGGCAACTCGTCAGCTTCACCAGCCGTTTCGTTTTCTGCCAGCGAAAGTGCCTTACAATCCACCAAAGGACCGAAATCATCCAAATATCAAAAAGACATGGCCCGAGGCTCAAATGCCATTGAGCCCGGAAGACTCCATGCGGCGAATGATCACGCCAGCCGGCTTTGAGGTTTGCCTCTTCGCAGCGGAACCAAACATCCGCAAGCCGATGGCCATCGCTTGGGATCATCGCGGAAGAGCCTGGGTGGCCGAAACCACCGATTACCCGAATCAATTGCATCCCGATGGCCAGGGCAACGACCGGATCACCATTTGCGAAGATACGGACAACGACGGCAAAGCCGACAAATTCACTGTTTTTGCCGAAGGGCTTAACATACCGACGGGCCTGCTCTTTACCAATGGAGGCGTGATCGTTCACGCGGCTCCGCAAACTCTTTTTCTTAAAGACACAACCGGTGATGACAAAGCGGATGTGCGTCAGACCTTGTTCGAGGGATGGGGACTCAAAGACACCCACGCCGGACCTAATTCCCTGTTTTATGGTTTCGACAACTGGATTTGGGGAGCCGTTGGATATTCCGGCTTCAATGGCAAAGTCGGTGATTCGCAATTATCTTTTACCAACGGAATCTATCGCTTCGTTCCCGCCGGGACCAAAGCCGAATTTGTCGGCCAAGGTTATCGCAACATGCGCGGCATCGGCTTCACGGAAGAAGGCGATGTATTCAGCAGCGGTGCGAATGGAGCACCTTCGCTGGTTTTCCAATCGCCTAAACGCTACTACGACATGGTGCCCGGCATGAAACCCGATTCACCGGAAAGCACATATCGAAGCAATCGGGGCCTGCCGGTCCACCGTAACTTTCGTCAATGGGATGGGTACAGCAGCTACACTGCCGGAGTCGGCCACCATTTCTATACCGCCCGCTCTTATCCGCCCGAATACTGGAACAAAATTGCATTCGTCAATGAACCCACACTCGGCGTGGTGGGTGAATTTCAAACCAAATTCACCGGCTCGAGCGTGGAAACAACCAATCCCTCAAATTTGTTGGCCAGTGACGACGAATGGTTCTCGCCGATCTTGAGCCAAACCGGACCGGATGGTGCCGTATGGGTCATCGATTGGTATAATTTCATCATCCAGCACAATCCTACTCCCGCGGGCTTCCAGCACGGCAAAGCCAACGCGTTCGAGTCGGAATTGCGCGACAAAACGCACGGTCGCATCTACCGGGTGGTGTTCAAAGAGAACTCCGGCAAAGCCCAACCCTCACTTGCAAAGGCGTCGACCGATGAGCTTGTCGCAACTTTGGCCCATCCCAATCAATTCTGGCGATTGCAAGCCCAGCGTTTGCTGGTTGAAAAAGGCGATAAAAATGCGGTGCCGGGCTTGATCGCATTGCTTGGCAAAACAAACAACATGGAACCCGATTCGAATGTCGGAGCCATTCACGCATGTTGGACTTTGCGAGGCCTTGGCGCTCTTGATGATGCGAATTCAGCCGCCTTTAAAGCCGTCTCAAACGCCTTGAAACATCCGTCAGCGGGTGTGCGCGCGAATGCCGCAAAAGCCCTGTCTCCTATCGCCTCCACGCTGTCGCCATGCCGCTGTTGCGAGCCCACAAATATCGCAAAATCCCCGCCTCCATCGGCGGAGACCGTCACGGCCTTGTTGGAATCTGGCATCTGTCTGGACAAAAACCCGAAGGTTCGGCTTGCCGCAATGCAATCACTGGCAGACCAATCTGAATCCGATGCCGCCGGCAAAGCGCTTGTGGATATCATCGAGGTTAGTGGAAATCCGCGCAGCTTACAAGTCGCCGCGATGGCCGCTGCACATCGTCACGCAAACGGCTTGCTGCGTGAAGCGGAATCAAAAAAACTCTCACCATCGCTGACGAAACTGGTCAAATCGCTGCGCGAGAAAGGACAGAATGCGCCGAATGCTTCCCCGACTCCCAAGGATGATGACCGAGTTCGCGTCGACCTTGGCGTGCTGGTGGGTCAAATGAAATATGACAAAGCGAGCGTCACCGTAAAAGCGGGACAAAAAATCAAGCTGGTATTCACAAACAAGGACATGATGGAGCATAATCTTCTGATCCTCAAACCCGGCACAAAGGAAAAGATTGGCGCGCTTGCCGACCAAATGGCCACATCACCGGAAGGCGCCAAAAAAGATTACATTCCAGATTCGCCTGATGTACTTTGGTCATCTCCGATTCTTGATCCCGGAACTTCGCATGAAATTCTTTTCACGGCCCCCTCTCAAACCGGTGAATATCCTTACATCTGCACTTTTCCCGGACACTGGAGAATCATGTATGGCGTGATGGTCGTTGAATGAGGATCATCCGCCGAAATGTTTTCTTGAAGCAGCCCAATCATGGCCGATTCAGGTCGTTTTATCCTTCCCGCGATCAGCAGATGCGGCGCTGCATGAAACGGAAATTTCAGCGTTGCAGACGAATGCTTTGACCGATGATTTCAAGCGGGATCCGCGAATGATGCGGCGCTTCGTTGACGGTTAATTCAATGGGCACGCAGACCTTTGATCCTGTCGCCGTCCGAAAAGCATCCCGCCATTGTGGACCGCTCAAATGAATTTCCAATTCGATGCTATGGCCTCGCACCACGCCTGTGGGATCAAGATTCAACACCTTGAATTCCGCGCCATTATCTTTCCCCGCCCCTGAATGATCGAGCCTGATACTTGCTTTGGTTTCTCCAACGACGAGACCGAGAAGGGTCGTCCAAGAAGAGAGATTGTCATAAGCGGTCACCTTGCAGGTGATTTTGAAATCGAACTCCGATGTTTTTAAACAGCCATCCGCAGCTTTCCACTCGATGCTCTCCCTGTTATCGGCAGTTGCGAAAAAAGCTCTCTCCAAATTCGCGGGCGAATTTTTCGGGCAAATGGTGTAATTGCCGTACATGCCTTCCATCATGTGTTCTCCGACATGGCAATGAATCATCCAGTCACCCGGATTGTCTGCCACCATGTCCGCAACCTTCATGGTGCCGGGCATGAGTTCCACAACATCGGTCGACCGCCCTGAAGTGTCGCGCAAACGGGAACCGTGCCAATGTGCGGTATGAACATCCGCTTCGTTTCCGACCTCGAACAAATACCAGCGGACGCGTTCACCTTCTTTCATTTCAAGCCCCTTGAGATTACCGAATATGCGGCCATTGATGGCATGCCGCATGGTTAATTCTTTTTTCTCCTGTATCTCAGCCCAAGTCTCGGGCGGAGGTGCTGACGAGCCGTCTGGATAAATTCCATCCTTTGCTTTCAGGTTGGCGTATTCTTGGGCTTCACTCATTCCACTCTGATCATAGTTTTGCAAAAGAATGGCCATCTCCCTGTCCACATCGGCAGGCGTGCCGTCAGGCTTTGCCCGTTTGGGATCGGTCACGATGATGAAACCGCAAAGCCCCGCATTGATTTCTTCGTCACCGGCAACATGGCTGTGATAAAGCCACGGCTTGGAACTGGGCTCATTGGCACCGGGGGCGCTAAGCTCATCCAGGTGCCAAACATAAGTGTATCGCGCATTCGGGGCAATGGAGGCTCCCATGCCGCGTCCGGGAAAATAACTGGATCCTTCACTGTCCTTGTCATAACGCACACCGTGCGGATGAAGCGAAACCGGCGTTGTAAGCCGGTTCAGCAGCGTGACGACAATGAAATCCCCTGTCACACCGCGCATCACGGGGCCCATGATTCCGAGGCGATCATCAGGCAATACCCTCGTCGTAAATGTTTCGTCGGTGTAACGATGAAAGCGGGACTTGCCGAAGACTGATTTGTTCAAGATATGCGCCTGTATCTGGCTTTTCATCACCGGGTCTTCACCGTCTGGCAGAAAATTCCAAATCTCCGGCTCTGCGGCGATGAAGTACCGCTTGACGCGTTCAGGCGCAGGTGTGGCACCAAAAAACTTTCCGCCGGAATCAGGATCGCCCTCGAACACGGTGGGCTTCATTGCGGGATTGGTTGCACACCATGGGCATGCATCGGCAACGCTGGATGAAATCGCGCAAAGCATCAGAACGGCAAGATGCCTCCTTTGCAAAAAGGATCGAAATTGGCGTGAATGTTGAATCAAATTCATTTCTGCATTCAGCGCTAATACTTCCGAAAACTCACGGAAAGCCTTAATTTTTATCAACGCTTGTTTGCCTCCCAATCTTGATCGCAATATCACACGATCCAGCCAAAAAGCCTGAACAGCTTCACCATCAGATAAGAAACCACGCCCGCAGCAGGCAGGGTGAGGATCCATGCCCAAAGGATGCGCTCGACGAGCGAGAACTTCAGCGCGTTAAAACGCTTGGCGCAACCCACACCCATGATCGCAGTGGTAACACTGTGGGTCGTGGAAACCGTCATGCCGAGGCTGCCGGTCACAGCGAGCAATGTGGCCGCGGTGGTTTCTGCGGCAAAACCATGAACAGGCTGCAACTTCACCATCTTGTGACCCAGAGTCTTGATGATGCGCCAACCACCGGCGGCTGTGCCGGCGGCCATGACAAATGAACAAATGATCTTGATCCAACTCGGCACATCAGGAGCGAGGGCGTCCACATTTTTGGAGGCCGCGGCCAGTGGGCGTTTGTTGGCTTTTTCTGCCGCTTTCATTTCATTGGTCAGGATTTTGTTCCAATCGCTGATCTTTGCGGAAACCATTCGGCCAAGGATGGGCACCTTGGTGAGAATACGGCCATTTTCATGATCGACGGCGGAACGATGCGTAGCCAAGGCAAGCGCGGATGTACGCTTGGCAGCCTCTTCCTCCCCCAAAGACTCGAAGGTCTTCGATGAAAGGGTTAGGAAGGCTTCCCGAAACTCCCCGCGTTTGATTTTCACCGCCTCGGATTCCAAAACCTTTGCCGCCGAAAGAAGTTGCTCCGGCGTGGATTCGGATTTCCCAATGGTTTCAATGCAACGCTCCGCAACGGCGGACTTGTCCATGCGCAGAAAACTTAGCCACGATGGTAGCTGCTCGAAACTTCCTGCGGCAGTGGCAGTGACCAACGCAAGTGTGATGACGCCCATGGTCTTTTGGGCATCAGCGAGACCGTGGGCAAATCCCATGTAACCGGCGCTGACGATTTGCATTTTGCCAAAAAAACGATTCACAAAACGCGGGCGGGCGGAACGAAGCATCAGATAAAGCAGGCCCATGATGACAAAGCCGCCAAAAAATCCGATAACTGGAGAAGTGACCATGGGGATGACCACCTTGTGAAGAACGCCTTCCATCACAACCTTGCCATCCTTCACTTTTTCCACCGACCAGATGATGGCCTTCCAATTGTCATGCGCGCTTGCAAACGCCGCGCCGCAAATGCCCCCAACAAGGGCGTGGGTGGAACTGGATGGCATTCCAAACCACCAAGTAATCAGATTCCAGACGATCCCCCCCACCAACGCACAAACAATCACCATTGGGGAAATGTACTGGGCGTCCACAAGGCCTGAAGACACGGTTTTTGCCACCGCATGTCCGGCAAGCGCTCCAATCAAATTGGTAAAAGCCGCCAATGCGATGGCCTGCCGCGGGTTCAAAACCTTCGTGCCTACGACGGTTGCGATCGAGTTCGCAGTGTCGTGAAACCCATTGATGTATTCAAAGGTCAGTGCAATTAAGATGACCAGAAAGATAATCCCGAGCGTCATGAATTTTGGGGATTCAGGAATTTTTCAACACGATGTGCGAAACGACATTGCAAGCATCACGACAACGGTCGATGACTTTTTCCAGCAGATCGTAAAGATCCAGCATGGCCATCACTTTTATGGGATCCATGGACCCGGCATAGATGTCCTTGAGCTGATTGAGCACCAGCATGTCGGCGCGACCTTCGAGTTCCTGCATTTTGTCATTTTCCGCCTTGATGTCCTCCAGCCGCGGACTGTTGGGCAACATGTCCACCATGCGCTCAACAACCGATCCCGCCTCCTGCGCGATGGCCATCTGCGGCGCAAAATCATCTGCCTTCACAAGGTGATGCATGATTTCATAGCGCTCACCGAATTTTTCGACAGTTTTTGGAATCCGATAAAGCGCGCGCGAAAGAGCCTCGATATCTTCGCGCTCAAGAGCGGTGACGAAGACCTTCACCAGCTCTTCGCTGATGATCTCAGCGTTTCTCTTTTCGTTGCGGCGAGCAACGGCGAGTTCCGCCAGCGAAACATTTCCATTGGATTCCTTCAACAGCCGGGCAAGGGCCTCAATGCTCTGATGTGCGGATTTGGCGCTTGCTGAAAGAAGCTCAAAAAACCGATCCGACTTTCCGAAAAGTTTGGCGAGTGAAATCATGGACTTATTAATAGGGGTTTAGGAGTAACCGACAACACCTCACTTCAGATTTTTTCAATTTCGACCGGCATCACGGCCTGGCCGGCATGACACGAGGGGCCGTCCTTAGGGTGCGGATAGTTCGTGTTCGCGGTTATCTGAACCGAAACCAAGCACTAGCGAGACTTCATCGCCCACATCAAGCGCCAGATCGTCGAGTTGCTTGCGCGAGAGCTCGACATCAAGAAATTGACCATCGTCAAGCCGGACAGTCAGCGTGGCAACCGGACCTGCGGAAAACAGATGCTGGATTTTTGCCAGCCTGCCTTTTGCAGGATCGTGTTCCGCAGCAAAGCGGACCTCAATCTCATGTGGCCTGATGTATTGGTTGGTGTTCTCATCCTGTGCGATTTTGTTCACATTGCCAAGAAACTCGTAAACAAAGGGACTGTGCGGCTGATCGTAAATTTCCTGCGGGCTGCCGACTTGTTCGATCCGCGCGTTGCGCATCACCACCACTTGGTCGGCAAGTTCGAGGGCCTCCTCTTGGTCGTGCGTCACAAACAACGTCGTGAGTCCGATCTCATCGTGGAAAACCCGCAGCCATCGGCGCAGGTCCTTGCGCACCTGCGCGTCGAGGGCGCCAAAAGGCTCGTCGAGCAAAAGCACCTTCGGCCTGATCGCGAGAGCCCTCGCCAGCGCGACCCGCTGACGCTGGCCGCCTGACAATTCATGCGGTCGCCGTTTTTCAAGGCCTTCCAATTTCACCAGCTTCAGCAACTCGCGCACACGATCGACAATCTCTGCTTTTGTCGGGCGCTTCGCGCGCGACAAAGTCGTCAGGCCAAACCCGATGTTCTCGCCCACGGTCATGTGCTTGAACAACGCGTAGTGTTGGAACACGAAGCCGACCCCGCGTTTTCCCGCAGGCACACCGCTCACATCCTCGCCGTGAAACAAAACTTTGCCCGGGCCGTCATCGGCAAATTCAAGACCGGCCACGATGCGCAGCAAGGTCGTTTTGCCGGATCCCGATGGGCCGAGCAGCGCGGTAAGCGACCCGTCGGGAACATCGAGCGACACATACTCCAACGCTTTGTAGGAGCCGAAGGTTTTGTGAATGGAACGAATGGTGATGGACATGGATTTGGCGGTGGATGAAAGCGTGAAAAAAATTTCAATGGCGGCCGCTCGATGAGTGGCCAGAGATATGCTCAACGAGGCTCTTGATGCCGAGCGTCACCAAAGCGAGCAGTGCCAACAGGGTCGCGCAAGCGAAGGCGGCACTAAATTGGTATTCGTTGTAAAGGACCTCGATATGGAGCGGCAGCGTGTTGGTTTCGCCGCGAATGTGGCCGGAAACCACCGATACCGCACCGAACTCGCCCATGGCGCGCGCATTGCAAAGCAGCACGCCGTACATGAGGCCCCACTTGATGCTTGGAAGTGTGACGCTGCGAAAAATCCGCCAGCCACCTGCGCCGAGCGTCACCGCCGCCTCTTCTTGATCAGCGCCCTGCGATTCCATCAGCGGGATCAATTCGCGCGCGACGAAAGGAAAGGTAACAAACACCGTTGCGATGACGATACCAGGCAGTGCGAAAATGATGCGGATGTCATGCTCGGCGAGCCAGGGCCCTAACCATCCGTGCGCACCAAAGAGCAGCACCCACACCAGACCCGCGATCACCGGTGACACAGCGAAGGGAAGGTCGATGAGCGAAAGCAAAAATGCGCGGCCGCGGAAACGGAATTTTGTCACCAGCCATGCAGCGGAAAGACCGAACAAAGTATTGAGTGGCACCGAAATTCCTGCAGCCATCAGGGTAAGCTTCACCGCCGCCCATGCCTCTTGTTCACGAAGCGACGCAAAGAAAAGTTCCCAACCGCGGCGCAATGCTTCGGTGAAAACCGCAACCAGTGGCAGCAAAAGAAACAGACCGAGGATGAGGGTCGCGGCCGCAATCAGCAGCAGCCGCACGGGCTTTGACTCGGTGGTCACATGGTGGGTCGATGACATGGCGTTTCAACGGTGCTGCCAGTCGAGCCGGCGCTGGAGGAGGTTGATGAGAAAGAGCAGAACAAAAGAAACGATCAGCATGCCGGCGGCGATCACCGCAGCCGCGCCGTATTTGAATTGCTCGAGTTGCGCGACAATGAGCAACGGCAAGATTTCGGTTTTCATCGGCAGGTTGCCGGAGATGAAAACCACCGATCCGTATTCGCCGATTGCGCGCGCGAAAGCGAGGGTGAAGCCGGTGATCAATGCCGGCACGAGCATTGGCAGGATCACGCGCCAAAACACCGTCCAGCGTCCTGCACCCAGCGTGGCTGCGGCTTCCTCAACTTCTTTGCCGAGATCCTCCATCACCGGTTGCAGGGTCCTGACTACAAAGGGAAAACCGATAAAGGTGAGCGCGATGAAAACTCCGAGCGGATTGTATGCGGCTTGGATGCCATATTTCGCCAGATGTTCGCCGATCCATCCGTTCGGCGCGTAAAGTGCGGTGAGCGTGATGCCTGCCACGGCCGTCGGCAGAGCGAAAGGAAGGTCGACCATGCCGTCGAGAAATCGCCGTCCCGGAAATTCATAACGCACCAGCACCCATGCCACCAACAGTCCGCTCACGCTGCTCAATGCCGCCGCGCATAAGCTCGCACCAAAGGTCAGCTTCGCCGCTGCAAGCACTCTCGGCGAAGTAAGGATTTCCAACCACTCGCGCCAACCAAGCCCCGCCGCCTTGATGAACAATGCCGCCAACGGGATAAGCACCACAAGGCCAAGATAGGCCACGGTGAAACCCATCGACAGTCCGAATCCTGGCAGAACGCGCTTCATTTTTTATCGTGTAAAATCTGATGTATGGAATTACTGAAGATGTTCCCCGTGTTCGTGATATGCGGACGAACACGGGGATCTTCACAACCGAATATCAACGCTGTTGGATCTCATCAAAGGTGCCGCCGTCGTCGAAATGCTTCTTCTGTGCCTTGGCCCAGCCGCCGAAGTCACTGTCGATGTTGACGAGTTGAATCTTTGGAAAGTTTTTCGACCACTTGGCGAGAGCCTTGGCATCACGCGGGCGATAGAAATGCTTGCCGGCGATGTCCTGTGCCTCGGGGCTGTAGAGGTGCTCGAGGTAGGCTTTGGCAAGCGCTTCGGTGCCACGCTTTTTAGCGTTCTTCTCAACCACCGCGACCGGTGGCTCGGCAAGGATGCTGATCGATGGAATCACGATTTGTGTTTTGCCAGGGAATTCCTTCTCGATGAGATGAGCTTCATTTTCCCATGACAGGAACACATCGCCGATGCCACGCTGGGCAAAGGTGGTGGTCGATCCGCGAGCACCGGTATCGAGCACCGGCACATTCTTGTAGAGTGCCGCGACGAAGTCCTTCACCTTCGACTCATCGCCGCCAAATTTGCGATCGGCATAGGCCCAAGCGGCAAGGTAGTTCCAACGCGCGCCACCCGAGGTTTTCGGGTTTGGCGTGATAACTTGCACTCCGTTCCTGACAAGGTCACCCCAGTCCTTGATGCCCTTCGGGTTGCCCCTGCGCACCACGAATACGATCGTCGAGGTGTACGGCGCGCTGTTGT
>CAZXHZ010000031.1:0-11578 GCA_964639755.1 uncultured Luteolibacter sp.
GCGAGGTTGAGCGGCGTCTGTCCGCCGAACTGCACGATCACGCCGAAGGGTTTTTCCTGGTCGCAAATGTTGAGCGCGTCTTCGAGTGTAAGCGGCTCAAAGAACAGTTTGTCGGATGTGTCGTAGTCGGTGGAGACCGTCTCGGGGTTCGAGTTGACCATGATCGCCTCGTAGCCGAGCTCCTTCACCGCGAAGGCGGCGTGGACGCAGCAGTAGTCGAACTCGATGCCTTGGCCAATGCGATTGGGTCCGCCGCCGAGGATGATGATTTTTTTCTTATCCGTTTCGCGCGCTTCGTTTTCGTCACCGTAGGTCGAGTAGAAATATGGCGTGAAGGCTTCAAATTCCGCCGCGCAGGTATCGACGAGACGGTAGGTTGGAATGATGCCGGCCTTTTTGCGTTCGTCGCGCACGGCATCTTCGTGGATTCCGCGTGACTTCGCGATTTGGCGGTCGGAGAAACCGAGTTTTTTTGCGCGACGCAGGTCGGTCGCGGCGAGCGCTTTGCCTTCATCGGCGATTTCCCTGAGGTGCTGGAGGAACCACAGATCGATGGCGGTGGCGGCGTGGACTTCTTCCACCGACCAGCCGTTCACGAAGGCAGTTTGCAGCCAGAAGATGCGCTCGGCATTCGGGATTTGCAGCTTGCGGGTGATTTCCTCCTTCGTTGCGTTTTGCGGCTCCTTGCTGTCGAAGCCGAAGCCCCAGCGGCCGGTTTCCAGCGAGCGCAGGCACTTCTGCATGCTTTCCTTGAAGGTGCGGCCGATGGCCATCGCTTCGCCGACCGACTTCATCGATGTCGTGAGCACCGGGTTGGCGGTGGGGAATTTTTCAAAAGTGAAACGCGGGATCTTGGTGACCACATAGTCGATGGTCGGTTCGAACGATGCGGGCGTTTCGCGCGTGATGTCGTTGGGCAGTTCGTCGAGTGTGTAACCGACGGCAAGCTTCGCGGCAATTTTTGCGATCGGGAATCCGGTGGCCTTTGAGGCGAGCGCCGACGAGCGGGAAACGCGCGGGTTCATCTCGATGACGATCATGCGGCCGGTCTTAGGGTCGGTCGCGAACTGGATGTTTGAGCCGCCGGTCTCGACGCCGATTTCGCGGATGACAGCAAACGACGCGTCGCGCATGATTTGATACTCGCGATCGGTGAGTGTTTGGATCGGCGCGACCGTGATCGAGTCGCCGGTGTGCACGCCCATCGGGTCGAGGTTTTCGATCGAGCAGATCACCACGCAGTTGTCTTTGCGGTCGCGCATGACCTCCATTTCGAATTCCTTCCAACCGAGCAATGATTCCTCGATGAGCACTTCGGAAACTGGCGAGAGGTCGAGGCCGCGGGTGATGATTTCCTCAAATTCCTCGCGGTTGTAAGCGATGCCGCCGCCTTGTCCGCCAAGCGTGAAGGCCGGGCGGATGATCAGCGGGAAGCGGCCGATTTCTTGCGCTACCTGGCGAGCCTCCTCCATCGTGTGGGCGGTGCCCGAAAGTGGCAGGTCGAGGCCGATCTTGAGCATCGCTTCCTTGAAGCGCTGGCGGTCCTCACCCTTGTCGATTGCGTCGGCATTCGCACCGATCATGCGCACGCCGTGTTTGTCGAGAATGCCGGACTTGAAGAGCGACATCGAGGTGTTGAGCGCGGTCTGGCCGCCGAGAGTTGGCAGCAAGGCATCGGGTTTTTCGCGGATGATGATTTTTTCCACCACCTCCGGCGTGATCGGCTCGATGTAGGTGCGGTGAGCAAACTCCGGGTCGGTCATGATTGTTGCCGGATTGGAGTTTACCAAAATGACTTCGTAGCCTTCCTCTTTGAGTGCTTTGCAAGCTTGGACGCCGGAGTAGTCGAACTCGCAGCCTTGGCCGATGACAATCGGGCCGGAGCCGATGACGAGAATTTTGCGGATCGAGGTGTCTTTGGGCATGGTGGGTGCGTTTGAGCCGTCTTGCAGCGTTGGCTAAATTGGGCGGGGTTTGGCAGGGAATCTGCAGCTTGTAAAGGGTGGGATCATTCCTTGTTTCAATTTTCCGGCAGCGCGGGCAGGAGGGGGGCATCCGGATTGAAATCGGGCGGCAGGGAGTCTTGAAATTCCGGCGGCAGCGGAGAGTTGGCATCCGATGTTCCTCTCGGGATGCGTGCGGCCAGCATGCTGGGCCAAGCTTGCACGGCCATGATCTCGCTCTTGTACATCAGTGACACCGCCTGACCGTAGTAGCTCAGGGAGCCGAAGAGTTGTCGGGTTGCGTCATCGACCTTGGGAATGATATAGGTCATGCGCAGCGATTCTTCGCCGCCCGCCCAATCGAAGGGCAGACTCGTCCATTCTTGGCTAACCCATGAATTGTCTTCGAGCTGGACGATCTCGCCTTTCGAGTTGCGGTTGAAAAACACCACCGAAACCTCCAGCTCGGCGATATCGATTTCCTCGTTGGGAGCCTTTTGCACCGGAATGGTGAGGATGACCTGGTGTCCTTTCGGATGGTCGGGATTTTGGAAAATACGCACACGACCGAGCGAGAGTTTGCCGAGCATGGCATCGGACTTCTCGAATCCGTCGCGAAGTTTTTTGCCGGCGAGGTGGTAATATCGTCCCGCTTGAGAAACGCCCATTTCGAAAACTTTTTGGTAGTACGAGGTGGCGACGTCATAGACGCCCATCTGTTCGTGGATGAGTCCGAGTTCGTAGCGAACGCTTGGGTTATCGGGGGCCTGTGTGGCGGCCTCCTCGAGCTTGACGATTGCTTTGCCCATGTCGCCGGCGATCCGGGCGCTGCGGGCTTCCACAAAGAGCTTTTCGGCCCGGGGGTCGGCTATTTCCGGCTCGCGCAATGGCACCGGTTTCGGTTGGCGCACAATTTCTGGTTGCGGAATCGGTTGGGTGGGTGGCTTCGGAACCGGCGACGTGGCCGGCGCGATGGGCGCAATGGCTGGCTGCGCCGCTGTTTCGTCCGGCACTCGTACAATGACGGGCGTGGCCACGGTTTTTTCGACGATTTTGACTTTTTGCGATTCCTCGAAGCGAGTCGCCAAGGCCATGCCGGCAATCAGCAGTTGCGTGATCGCCATCAGCGCGAGAGCGCAAAGGGCAATCGTGAACGCCGGAACCTTCCCGCTTGGAGATGGTTGCGGCGCTGCGGATGGCATGTGCGGACGATGGCCACGCTCGCCGCGCGTGTCAATGCGGCGGCGGGATCCGCAGGCGGCACAGAGTGGATGCAAGGCGGCGTTGCCGAAGGCGGGTTTCTGGCTTATAGCTCCTCCAACAATGAATCCACCCGCGTCACTGAACTACTGCCCGGATCTGCTCCGCTACCAACGCCGCGCAACCCGGGAGGTGAAGGTTGGAAATGTCGGCCTCGGTGGCTCGAATCCGATCCGCGTGCAGTCGATGATCACTTCCGACACTCGCGACACGCCAGCTTGCGTGGCTGAGGTGCTCGCGCTTGCTGAGGCCGGCTGCGAAATTGTCCGCATTACCGCCCAGACGAAAATTTACGCTGCCAACCTCGAAAACATCGCGCGCGAAGTGCGCGCCGCCGGCTGCAAAGTGCCGCTGGTGGCTGATATCCACTTCAAGCCGGATGCCGCCCTTGAGGCTGCCAAGTGGGTCGAGAAAATCCGCGTGAACCCGGGTAATTATGCCGACAAGAAGAAGTTCGAAATCCGCGAATACACCGACACGCAGTATGAGGAGGAACTCGAGCGCATCCGCGCGGAATTTTCGCCGCTGGTGAAACTTTGCAAGGATCGCGGTCGGGCGATGCGCATTGGAACCAACCACGGCTCGCTCTCAGATCGCATCATGAACCGCTACGGCGACACGCCGCTTGGCATGGTGGAAAGCGCGCTGGAATTCGCCCGCATCGCTCGCGATCACAACTACCATGATTTGGTGTTTTCCATGAAGGCCTCCAACCCGAAGGTGATGATCGAGGCCTACCGCCTGCTCGTCGCAAGGCTCGATGCCGAAGGACCCGACTGGAATTATCCGATTCATCTCGGTGTGACCGAGGCTGGCGATGGCGAAGATGGCCGCATCAAGAGCGCAATCGGCATCGGCTCATTGCTCGCCGATGGCATCGGCGATACCGTGCGTGTCTCGTTGACCGAAGATGCCGTGCACGAAATCCCCGTCGCAAGGGCTCTTGTCGAGCCCTTCAATCGCGCCAACGCCAACGGCCTTGAGCGGGGCGCGCCAGCCATTAAAAATTTCACCCCCTCATACAATCCCTTCAACTACGAGAGGCGTAGTAGTTCGGCATTGAAAGTCATGGGTCATGATCTCGGCGGGGGCCATACGGTTCGCGTGTTCACGACGCAGGAAAAATGGAACGCGCTGGCACACAAGATTTCCTCGATGGGGGATTACAAGCCGGAGATCATTGTCGAAAAATCCGGCGTTGTCGAAATCGATCCGACCGATGAAGCGGCGGTGGCGGCGGTCAATGCAAGGCTCGAGCCCTGTCTTGTGACGGTGGCCGACGGCACCGCGATGGAGGCCATTTCCGCGTTTCGTTTGCTCGCTTCGAAAGTGGATGCACGGCATCCGGTATTGCTCAAGGATGTGTTGCAAGTGCCGGCGCAAAACGGTGATTTTCTGCAAGCACTGTTGCCTTCCGCACGCAACCTAGGATCGCTCCTCTGCGATGGCATCGGCGATGCCGTGCTCGTTCGCGGCGAAACCGCGCCGGGACAATCGATGCGCCTCGCCTACAACATTCTGCAGGCTGCCGGAACGCGTATTTTCAAGACCGATTATGTCGCTTGCCCAAGCTGCGGCCGCACGCTTTTCAATCTTCAATCGACCACCCAAAAAATCCGCGCCGCGACCGGCCACCTCAAGGGAGTGCGCATCGCGGTGATGGGGTGCATCGTCAACGGCCCCGGTGAAATGGCCGATGCCGACTTCGGTTATGTCGGCGGCGCGCCGGGCAAGATCAACCTCTATGTCGGCAAGACGCCGGTGAAGTTCAACATTCCTGAGGACGAAGCGGTCGAGCGTCTTATTGACCTCATTCGCGAACGCGGGAAATGGGTTGATGCGACGGTGTTGGTCAACACAGAGGTCTGATGTGATGCCAAGCTTGTACCAAAGAAATGATTTACCGCTTCAGTTGAGCTTGATTGATCGTGGCGCAAATTTTCGCCGTGCATAAGGGTCTTTTGAATATCAGAATTCGAACCGAAAAGTTTCAAGTTTAGTTGCGACACATCATCACGATCATATGAACTTCAAAATTCGCGCACTGTCCGCACTTAAGGAAGCCCGCGCAAAAAAGACTCCGAGCTTTGCCTTTGTCGGACTGGATGGATTTGTTGACACGATCGTAAAACCTGTGGATGTGCGAACAGGCCAGGGCGATGCATTCGTGCCGATTGTGGCGATGACCGAATTTGCCAATCGAATTGCCGCCGCTGCGGGCAAGAGCACCAACATCGAGCTTTACCCGATGATGGAAAAGCTGGGCGGCAACGGTCCAATCATGGCTAGTGCGCTGATCGAGATGGGCGCTCAAATGACTTATGCGGGTGCACTCGGTCGCCCATCATTGCATCCGGTGTTCGATGATTTCGCCAGAAAAGCCAAAGTGATTTCCTTGTGTGATCCGGCAACGACCACGGCAGTCGAATTCAACGACGGCAAACTCATGCTGGGTCAGTTGAGCAGCCTTGATGCCGTCACGCTGGAAACCATTGATGCGGCCATGGGTGCGGAAAATTTCCGCAAAACCCTTGCGACATCGGACCTCGTCGCGTTGGTCAATTGGACGATGATCCCGAACATGACGGCAATTTTTGAATCGCTAGTCAGCAAAGTGTTGCCGGCCTTACCCGCGCGTGAAGGCCGCGTGATTTTCTTTGACCTTGCCGATCCGGAAAAACGCTCGCGCAAGGACTTGCTCGAGGTGTTGCAGATCATTGCGCGCTTCGGTGCTTTTGGCCGCGTGACTTTGGGTCTCAACCTCAAGGAGGCACAGCGCGTGCATGCCGAGCTTGGCTTTGCCGCGTGCGGCGAATCGAAGGACGACTTGAAGGCCATCGCAGCCGACATTCGTGCGAATCTCGGTCTGGCCACCGTTGTCGTGCATCCGCGCGAATCGGCGGCATGTGCCACCGTGCAAGGCACTTCATGGGTGCCGGGGCCGTACACCGACAAGCCCTTGATCACCACCGGTGCGGGCGATCATTTCAATGCCGGCTTTGTGCAGGGTCAATTGCTCGGACTTGATCCCGAGGCTTGCCTTGCCTTGGGCGTTTGCACCAGCGGTCACTATGTGCGCACGGCGGAGAGCCCGAGTCTCGACGATCTTGAAAAGTTCCTCGCGTCTTGGGACTGACGAAACTTTTCAGCGCAGCTGATCCAAAAACATCGCCGCGTTTTTGCGATGTTCCGCTTGTTTGGCGGCGGGCATTTTTTCCCATGATTTGGCCATCATCGAGAGGCGCGGGTTTTTGCCAAAAAATTCCGGGTGATCAGCGATGAAGGTCCAGAAGAGTCCATCCCATGTCGCGCACCATGAGCCTTTGGAGTGATCCGACATTTTCAGCACATAGTTCGATCCCGAGAGGTAGGGCTTGGTGGTGAAGCTGCCGCCATCGGCAAACTGCGACATGCCATAGACATTTGGGACCATAACCCAATCATAGGCATCGATGAAGAGTTCCATGAACCAGCGGTAAACATCATCGGGCCTGATGCGGCAGAGCAGCATGAAATTGCCGAGGATCATGAGTCGTTCGATGTGGTGGCAGTAGCCTTCGCGCAGGACTTGGCGGATCGCATGGTCGACGGGTGCGATGCCGGTGGTCGCGGTGTAGAATGCGGCGGGCATCGGGCGGTCGAAGTGCCAAAAATTTCCGCGGCGGATGCTTCGGCCGTGATGTCGGTAGATGCCGCGCATGAATTCGCGCCAGCCGATGACTTGGCGGATGAAGCCCTCGAGCGAGTTGAGCGGAATTTCATTCGATCGATTGGCGATTGCGAGCACGCGCGTGACCACATCGGCGGGGTCGAGCAGGCCGATGTTGAGCATCGGTGTGATGGCCGCGTGATGAATGAATGCGTGGCGGGTCGAGATCGCATCCTCGTACGCGCCGAAGCCGGCGAAGCGTTCGGTGAGAAATGCGTCGAGCCATGAGAGCGATTCGACGCATGTGACCGGCCAGCGGAAATTTTCCGTGCTGCCGGGGTTATGCGGAAAATATTTTTCCACATGGGCGATTGCTTCGGTGACCCATGGGTTTTGCGCCGCGCGCGGCTCGGGCGGCACTTGATGTTTGCTAGGAAGCTTCGAGCGGTTTTCTGCATCGAAGGACCACTTGCCGCCGATTGGCGTGTCATCGTCCTCGAGCAGGATGCGCATGCGTTTGCGCTGGACCTGATAGAAGCTGGCCATGAAGGGCTTGCGCTTGCCGGCGATGTGAGTGGCGAGAAAATCGGAGGGGCTGAGGAAGTTCGGCGAATCGTGCAAGCGCAGTTCCGTGCCGCGATGGCGGGCGAGGTGGCGCAGGCGCATCATCATCACATCGTCTTCCGGGTCGGCGATGTGAATGACGCGGATCCCTTGCGGCAGTGATTGGTCGAGCAACTGCACGCTGTCGACAGCGGAGCCGCCGGGATTTTCGATATGGAACACCTGATGTCCCATGCCCTTGAGTTCGTCTGCGTAGGCCTGCATTGAAGCGCGGTGGAGCACGAGTTTTTGTTTGTGGACCGCGAGCGGCCAGCGCGTGTCATTGCCGAAGATGAGCGGGTCTTCGATGAGGTAGCAGGGCCGCCCTTTCGCCAGCGCAGGATGATTTGCAAACAGCTGCTGCGGATGGATCAGGGCAATTTCCATGAATCTGAAAAATCAGAAAACCCGCACAGATGAGAGTCCGCCGTCGGGGCGGAGGATTTGGCCGGTGATGAAAGCCGAGTCGTCGGAGAGCAGGAAAGCGGTGAGCTTTGCGACATCTTCGGCGCGGCCAACTTGTTGCAGCGGATGGCGTTTGGCGGCGGCTTCGCGTTTTGGCTCGGAGTTGAGCAAGGTGTTGGCGAGCGGCGTGTCGGTGAGCGAGGGGGCGATCGCATTCACGCGAATCTTTGGAGCCAGTTCTGCGGCGAGCGAGCGGGTGAGGCCTTCGACCGCGCCTTTTGCGGCGGCGATCGACGCGTGGAAGGCCATGCCTTGGGCAACTGCGATGGTGGAGAAAAGCACGATTGATGCCGATGGCGCGGCCTTGAGCGAGGGCAACGCGGCTTGAATCGCGGCGGCGGCACCGAGGCAGTTGGTTTGAAAGTCGTGGAGAAAATCCTCGGCCGTGACGCGGTGGAAAGGCTTGAGCGTGATGCTGCCGGGAAAGTAAACGAGCCCGTCGAGGACGGGTGGAAGGTCATTCAGAGTGGGCGCGGCAGCATCGAATGGTTGCACGGGAATACCCATTTCCGCGAGCGGGCCCGCATGGCGCGCGGCGGCAATCAGCGAGTGGCCGGAGGCATGCAGGAGCTGTGCGGCGGCAAGGCCGATGCCGGAGTTGCCACCGATCAGGAGAATGTTTTTTTGCATGCTTGAATTTGGGTCATCCTCCGCATGGGTCAAGCTGCATCGCGGGATGGCAAAAATGATCTGCTGCCGAATACTTGGCGGTGATTAGCCGGGCTTTTGATGAATTGATAATTTAAGGACATATCAACGAAACTTGACGCCGGATTTTTCAATCAGTGCGTTGAGTATGCGCTGATGAACGGCATCGACTTCTTCCGCTTTGAGCGTGCGGTCGCTGGCGCGATAGTGGAAACGATACGCCAAAGATTTGCGGTCGGCCGCGAGCTTGGTGCCGCTTGGATCGGTGAAGACATCGAAGCATTCGAAATCGACGAGCAAATGCTCGGTGCATTTGGTGATGATGCCTTCGATTTCGGAGTTCGGCAATGAGCTGGCGACTTCCATCGCCGCATCGCGCGATGAGCCGGGAAATTGCGGCAATTCGGTGACATGCTCGATGCCCTTGAGCAATTTGCGGACTTTGCCGAGATCAAGCTCCGCGACAAATACCGGCGTGGTGAAATCCAGTTCGCGTTCGCGTGATGGCAGAAGTCTCGCAAAGACACCGATCGATTGATCGCCGGCGCGGATGTCACAAGCGATCGCAAAGCCTTCGCGATCTTTTGGCGAAAAACGGATGCTTGCTCCAGGGATCAATGCGGCCACAAGACCTTTGAGATCGAAGGGGTCGACGATCTGCTCGGCTTGATTCCAACCAACCGGGCGTATCGGGCCGGAAAGCAGGATGCCGAGGGTTTCGCTTTCCTGATCCTTTGATTTGCCACCGCCCGCATTGCGAAACACGCGACCCATTTCAAAAAGCCGCAACGATTTCGCCTGCTGGCGCACATTGCGCACGGCGGAGGCGACAAGCCCGGGGATCATGCTCGGACGCATCACCGCATGATCTTCGCTGAGCGGCAATTTAACACGGATCGTGTCACCATCTTGCAGCGGGCGCAGCGGCAGCGCATCGGCGACTTGTGCGTCGGAGATGAGCTTGATCGTTTGGCATTCGTAAAGCCCGAGCGCGGAGAGTCGCCGGCGCAGGATCATGTCGGTATCGTAAGCTGCATCGATCGCGCTGGCGGGAACAAAAGCGCCAAGCATCTGCGAGGGGACATTGGCGAGGCCATGCACGCGCGCGATTTCCTCGACGAGGTCGATATGACGCTGGAGGTCGGCTCGAAAGGATGGAATTTCCCAAGCGCCGTCGGAACGCTTGGAAAGACCAAGGCGAGTGAGGATTTGTTCCGCATCGGCGAGAGCGATCGAGCCACCCATGAGTTGGTCGAGCTTGGCGGCATCGAGCGCGACCGGCTTGGTGATCGTCGGAGCCTCGCCCGCAAGCTGGATTGCGGCGTCGGCGGATCCGCCGGCGGTTTCGAGAATCAACTTCACCGCCAATGCTGCGGCGGGGATCACGCCCTGCGGATCAACACCACGCTCGAAGCGATAAGAGGAATCGGATGAAAGAGCGGTGCGGCGCGAAGTGCGGCGGATACCTTGCGAGGCGAAATAGGCCGATTCAAGTACTATGTCCGTCGTAGTTGACGTAATCCCGCTTTCGAGTCCGCCCATCACACCGGCAAGCGCGAGAGCCGCGCCGGTCGCGTCGGAAATCACCAGGTCGTCACCAACGAGCGAGTGCTCGGATTCGTCGAGCGCGGTGAACGACTCGCCATCGCGCGCATGGCGCACGACAAGCCCGCCGCCGATCTTTGTCGCATCGAACGCATGAAGCGGCTGGCCCAACTCATGCAGGACAAAATTCGTGACATCGACGATGTTGTTGATCGGGCGAAGGCCGATCGATTCAAGGCGTTCTTTCAACCATGCCGGACTTTCCTTGACCGTTACACCTGAGATGCGGATCGCGCTGTAAAGCGGGCATGCATCGGGCGCATCGATTTGAATCGAGGTCGCGACGGTGGTTTTGGCGGATGGGATTTCAAATGCCTTGAGTGGTGTTTTGAGCAAGGCCGCCAGCTCGCGGGCCATGCCGCGGTGGCTGAGCAAGTCGGGCCGATTGGGCGTGACCTCAAGCTCGAGCAACACATCCGAATCAAAGAGCTGTTTGACCGGTCGGCCGATTTCCGCATTGGCGGGAAGGATCAGCAAACCGTCCTCGCCCGCAGGCAATCCTATTTCCGAAGCGGCGCATAGCATGCCCTTCGACTCGACCTTGCGCATGACGGTTTCATTGATCGTGAATCCGCCAGGCAGCTCGGCACCGGGCAAGGCGCAAGGGACCTTGTCGCCGATTTTGTAGTTTTGCGCGCCGCAAACAATTTGCCGCAGAGCGCCTTCACCGGCATCAACCTGCGTGACCTTGAGCCGATCGGCGTTAGGGTGTTGCATCGCTTCCTTGATCTGAGCGACGACGATTTTTTCCGAGCTCACTCCTTTCGGCACAATGCCTTCCACCTCAACACCAGCAAAGGTTAGAAGGTCGTCAATCTCCCTGATCGACTTGCCTGCGAGATCGAGATGGGTAGAGAGCCAGTTGAGTGAAATGTTCATAAAAGAAGATAGGAGATCGTGGATTTTGGGTATGCGACTAAGCGTTGTCTTCGTTGTGACGAAAATCACAAGTTCGTCAGAACTGTTTCAAAAAGCGCACATCATTTTCAATCAGCAAGCGGATGTCGCGGATGCCCCAGCGGATCATGGCGAGGCGGTCGAGGCCCATGCCGAAGGCGAAGCCGGTGGTGGTTTCGGGATCGAAGGCCTTGTCTTTGCGTGATTTGTTGATCGCTTCAAAAACCGCTGGGTCGACCATGCCGCAGCCGGCGACTTCGATCCAACGCGGCTCCTGACCTTTGACAGTGAGTTTTACATCGATTTCAAAACTCGGTTCGGTGAACGGAAAAAAGTGCGGGCGGAAGCGCACCTCGGTGTTCGATCCGAAAAGTTCCTGAAGGAAATATTCCAGCGCGCCCTTGAGGTCGGGCAACGAGACATCGCTCGCGACATAGAGGCCTTCGAGTTGATTGAAGACCGAGAGGTGGGTGGCGTCGATTTCGTCGCGGCGGTACGCCGAGCCGGG
>CAZXHZ010000032.1:0-14304 GCA_964639755.1 uncultured Luteolibacter sp.
GCTTCGTCGAGCGCCGCCGCGATGTCGATGATGCCAGTGCCAAAGGGCTGGTCACGAGATGCTTGGCCGATCACCTCGCGATCCTTCATGTGAAACGCATGCACGCGCGGAGCGATCTTGCGAATCGTCGCGAGCAGATCGAGTCCCGATGTGGCCCAGTGGCCGACATCAACGCAGTAGCCAAGATTGGCGTGACGCCCGTCGATGATTTTCCAAACGGTGTCCGGATGCCAGAAGGCGCTGGGCTTGGGGTGATTGTGAAAACAGACCTTGATGTCGAATTCGCGTGCAAATTTTTCGAGCGTGTCGATCGCATTGAGCGATTCGGTGCTGATGCCATAGAGATCCATTTTTTTGGCGAACTCGAAAACCTTGCGCGCTGCCGCTTGGTCTTTGGAAATTTCGGTGACGCCATAGTTGCACGCAACGAGCCCGTGTTTCGCCAACTCCGCGCGCACGGCGGCGATCGCTTCGTCGTCGAGCTCGGGACCCATTTTCATTTCGCCGAGCGGGCCGCCGATTTTTTGACCGGGAAACAACTCGACGCCACCGGCACCGGCGGCGCTGGCCATCTGCAAGGCCTCAAACAACGTGAACTCGCGGAACGACCAGCACTGGATCGCAATCGCGAAGCCGGCCTTGGTCAACGCCGCCTGCGGGATCGGCGCGGCCACGGAGCGCGCGGCAAGCAAGGCGGCACCGGCGGGGATCATGTGAAGAAGCGATCGGCGTTTCATGCGTGGGCAAATTTCCAAATCCGCGGTGGCGTGTCAACCTGCGGGTCCGCATCGCGCTGGTACAGTCATGCATTGCCACCACGGGCACGATGTTGCATCATGAAACCCGATGAGCGATCCGGACGAGTCGGCGTTTTTCCAATTCATGGCCACCGAAAGAAGCGCTTCGGAGCGGACCTTGGTGAACTATCGTGCGGCATTGGAAAGCTATCGTAATTGGCGTGGCACTCGTGACGAAGGTTGGCGCAAGGCCACGGCGGATGACTTTCGCGATTATCTATTTTTTCTGCTCAAGGATGGTTTGAAAAAATCGACCATCCGCTTGCGCTTTGCGGCGCTGCGATCGTTTTACAAATTTCTCGTGCTGCGTCGCGGACTCGGGCGAAGCCCGGTGGCGGAGGTACAACTGCCGAAACCCGAGCGCGGACTGCCGGTCGTGCTGAGCATTTCGCAAATGGACGATCTCCTTGCCGTGCCGCTGCGGATCGGCGCCGATGCGAAAAGTCCTTCATGGTTGCCGCTGCGTGATGCGGCGATTCTTGAGCTGTTCTACTCTTGCGGATTGCGAATTTCCGAACTTATCGCGCTTGATGTGAGCGATCTCGATTTCATCGGCGAGACGGTGAAGGTTTTTGGCAAGGGCTCGAAAGAACGCATCGTGCCGGCCGGCGAGCCTGCGATTGCCGCGATCCAACGATACCGTCAGGAGGCGGCTGTCACATCGGGGCCGCTCTTTCTCAGCAAGCGCCGCACGCGCATCACGCAGCAAGCAGTCGACCTCATGCTGCGCAAATGCCTCAAGCACAGCGGCATTCCCTTTGCCGTAAGCCCGCACAAGCTTCGGCACAGTTTTGCCACGCACTTGCTCGATGCCGGCGCCGACCTGCGCAGCGTGCAGGCAATGCTCGGCCACGCCTCGCTCTCGACAACGCAGATTTACACGCATGTCACCAAGGAGCGCCTCAAGCAGGCTTATGACGAAGCCCACCCGCGCGCATGAAGCGATTTTTGCTCAACGCCACCCTCGGCATCATCGCATGCCACTTGCTTGTTGCATGCGCCACAAAGCCCACGTCTTTGCCCACCGATGATGCGATACGCAATCATTTGCGAAACAAAAAATCCGTTTCGGTTTTGCTCATCGGCAACAGCCTGAGTTTTGGATTGCCGAAGGAGTTGGAAAAAATCGCCCGCAAAAATGGCAGAAACATCCATGCCATCCTGCAAGCACACAGCGGATGGACTCTTGCGCAGCATGCGAAACATCCAGAGACGCTACAGGCGCTTCGCGAAAGGCCGTGGGACATCGTCGTGTTGCAGGAGCAAAGCCGCATTCCATCGCAGTCGATCAAAAGGCACACTCACATGGTGCCCTCGGTGATGCAACTCGCGCGCGAGGCGAGGCAATCAGGTGCGATGCCAGTGCTTTATCAAACCTGGGGCTACCGCGATGGCGATCGAAGGAAATTTCGTGATGATTTTTTTGCGATGAACCAACGGCTGCGCAAAGGTTATCATGCCACGGCACAAGTCGAAGGGTTGCCCATCGTGCGCGTGGGCGACGCATGGGAAAGCGAAATGAGAAAGAGTCGTGGCACGCAGCTCTTCATGCCCGATGGATTGCATCCAAGCCGCGATGGCGTGCGACTCAACGCGCAGGTTTTTTATGAGGCATTTTTTGCGCATCAGGCCGCGCCAAAGAATCGCAAGATGCGCTTGAACGCCGCAAAGCCCATGCGCGCTGGCGGATAACGCATCGCCGAATCCGGCTTGAACGGACGGCGCATGATTGATCGCCGATGGCTGAAGGCATCGAAACTCGCCTTGCCGTGACTCGCGCCCATGCCGCTTTCGCCAAGTCCGCCGAAGGGCAACTCGCGGCCGACCAAATGCATGAGCGTGTCGTTGATGCATGCGCCGCCCGAGCGGATTTCATTCAAAAGCCGATCCTGAATCTTGCTGTCGTGGGTGAAGACATAGATCGCCAGGGGAACCGGCTGCGCACGCTCGCTTGCGATGACTTCATCGAGATCATCAAAAACGCGTAGCGGCAGAATCGGCCCAAAAATTTCCTCGGCGAGCAACGGCGCATCGTCGGCAAGCTGCGAAACAAACGTCGGTGCGAGGTAGAGGTCATCGGCATCGCGCGCGCCACCGCATTCGATGTGCGCGCCATCAAGCAATGCACAAAGTCGGTCAAAGTGCCGGCGGTTGATGATGCGTCCGTACGCTGCGCTCTGTTGCGGATACTCGCCGAAAAATTCGCCGATCGCTTTGGTGATGGCGACGATCAACTCGCGTTCGATCCGGCGGTCGACCCACACATGGTTGGGCGCGACGCAGGTTTGACCGGCATTGAGAAATTTCCCCCACACGATGCGCCGCGCGGTGATTTCAATATCCGCATCAGCGCAAACGATGGTCGGGCATTTTCCGCCAAGCTCGAGCGTGACCGGTGTGAGGTGCTTTGCCGCGGCAGCCATCACTTCGCGGCCCACGCGCGTGCTGCCGGTGAAAAAGATCGTGTCAAATTTCTCGCGCAGCAATCCGGCGGCGGTTGTTTCGTCGCCCTGCACAACCGCGATGAATTCCGGCGGGAAAATTTCGCCGATCAGGCTTGCGATCGCCGCGCCGGCGTGGGGCGCGAATTCGGATGGTTTCAAGACCGCGCAGTTACCCGCAGCAATGGCACCCACCAATGGCCCGAGCAACAACTGCAGGGGGTAATTCCACGGGCCCATGATCAGGGCCACGCCCATCGGCTCAGGCCGCACGCACGAGCTCGACGGCCAGGCCAGCCACGATTCGCGGATTTTTTTCTCACGCATCCACGAGGAAAGGTGCTTGAGCGCATGGCGAATCTCGCCGGTGACCATGCCAATCTCTGACGCGAAAGCCTCATGCTGGCCTTTGCGCAAATCCTCATGCAGCGCATCGAGTAAAATTTGCTCGTTTGATTCGATCGCCTCGAGCAGCACTCGCAAGTTTTGGCGGCGCCCGTCCGCGTCGAGCGTCCGGCCCGATCGGAAAAACGCCCGCTGGCGCGCAATGAGTGCCGTGTATTCCATATTCTGTTTGCCGCATCGAGCCGTTCGCGTCATGTTCAGTCAAGCTATGTTTCGTCTGCTTCTCGCGCTCTTGTTTGCATATGTCCCTCTCGCCTCGGCTGAGGATGCGCCTTCGCAGATAGCAAAAAGCGGCGTTACCGAGTTCGATGCCGCATATCAGTCATGGAGCGCAGAGGGATTCGCCTCGGCAGCAAATCTGTTCAGCAAGGCGTTGCAACAGGAGCCGACTTCGGCCGTTTACAAATACTGGCAAGGCGTTTCCAATTTTCACCGCATGCTGCAACTTGAGAGTCAGCCCGGCGGCAAGGAAAGTCCGAGCGCAAAAGCCTCGATGGAGGCTTCGATCGAGGCTTTTGAAAATGTGCTCGAGCTCGATGCCAATCACGCCGAAAGCCACGCGTTGCTTGCCACGCTTTTCGGAATGAAAATCCACAACAATATGCTGAATGCCGTGCGCTACGGCCCGATGCTGCAACAGCACCAGAAAGAGGCGGTCCGGCTCGGCGCCAAAAACCCGCGCGTGAAGTATCTTCTCGGCGTCGGATTGCTTCACACCGCAAAAGATGATGACGCCAAGCGCAAGGCATTGAACACATTGCTGGCAGCGGAAAAACTTTTTGCTGACGAAGCGACACAGTCGACTGATCCGCTCAGTCCGCGTTGGGGAGTTGGCAGTTGTCGCACCTTCATCGGCGTTGCCTACAAGATGCTTGGCCGCAATACCGAGGCCATCGATTATTTCAACCGCGCGCTCGCCGATCACCCGTCCGATCACATCGCACGCCACGAGCTAGCCGCGATCACGAGCAAAGAACAAGCCCCCCCATGAGCAAAAAAAATGTCATTGTGATCGGCTCCGGTCTTGGCGGCATTTCCGCCGCGATTTCACTCGCTCAAGAGGGATACAAGGTCGCAATCCACGAAAAAAACCCTCAGATCGGCGGCAAGCTCAATGTGCTCAAGGCCGAAGGCTACACCTTTGATCTCGGACCCTCGATCCTCACGCTTCCGCATATTTTCGAACGGCTGTTCGAACGCTCGGGCAAGAAAATGGCCGATTACATCCCGATCCGCGCGCTGCGCCCGCATTGGCGGAATTTTTTTGAGGATGGCAAGGTCGTCGACCTCGACCCGAATCCCGCCGTGATGGCCGCCGAGGCCCGTAAGGTTGGAGAAAACCCGGCGAATGTGGAAAAATTTCTCAAGTATTCCGCCGAACTCTACGACCTCGTCAACGAGGGTTATTTCGAGCAGGGCCTCGATACTTCGGCGGCGTTTCGCGAATTTTACGGGCTCGGGAAATTTCTCAAATTCGATCTGTTTCGCTCAATGCATGGCGGTGTTGCAAGATACCTCAAGACCCGCCATATGCGCGACATTTTCGACTATTTCATCAAGTATGTCGGCTCGTCGGCGCTGCACTCGCCGGCGTTCATGAACTGCATGGCGACGATCCAGTTTCGCTATGACCTCTGGTATGTCGATGGCGGGCTGTACGGCATCGCGCTCGGCCTCCAGCGGCTGATGAACGAACTCGGCATCACCGTGCGCCTCAACAGCGAGGTCAGCGAAGTACGCAAGGAAAACGGCCGCGTCACAGGCATCGTAGCAAATGGCGAATTCCATGCCGCCGACATCGTGGTCTCCAACATGGAGGTGATTCCCGCTTACGAGAAACTCCTCCTCGAGGATGAGGCCTTCATGCGCACGCTCGACAGATACGAGCCATCCTGCTCCGGTCTCGTGCTAGAACTCGGCCTCGACCGAAAATACCCGCAGCTCGCCCACCACAATTTCTTTTTCTCAAAAAACCAGAAAACCCATTTTAAGACGGTCTTCCGCAAGCGCCGGTTGCCGCCTGATCCTACTATCTATTTAGTAGCAGCATCCCGCACTGATCCGACGGTCGCGCCCGAAGGCTGCGACTGCCTCAAGATTCTGCCCCACATCCCGCACATCGACGATCAAAGACCGCTCACCCGCGAGGACTACATGGTTTTCAAGGAGCGTGTGCTCGAAAAACTCGAACGCATGGGTCTCACCGACCTGCGCAAGCATGTGGTCTTCGAACATTGCTGGACACCCCACGACATCCGCGAGCAATACCTCTCGAACAAGGGATCGATCTACGGCGTGGTCTCCGACCGCTTCAAAAACCTCGCTTTCAAGGCCCCCAAGCAAAGCGTGAAGTATCCCAATCTCTTCTTCGTCGGCGGCTCAGTGAACCCCGGCGGCGGCATGCCGATGGTCGTCCTTTGCGGTCAGAATGTCGCCAAGAAGGTGGTGGAGTGGGATCGGTGATGGCTGTTTCTCCAACTTCATGCCCACGCGCAAACTTGGTGGCCGCGCAGGTCTCGCTCTGCTAGGATCCGCGCACAAGTGCTGATCATCTTCATCGCCGCTGTCGCGTTGCTCTGCGTTTCGGGGTGGCTTGTCGCCACGCGCCTCAAGGAGTCGGGCTTGGAGGCCGTTGTTGGCTCGGGCGGTTTTTCCCCGTCACGTATTTCGCTCATCATCCCCGCGCGCAACGAGGAACACAATCTTCCGATGTTGCTCGCATCGCTGCAGAAACAGCAAACGCACTTGCACGAGTTGATCGTGATCGATGATGGTTCGACGGATCGCACGGCGGAAATCGCAAGATCGCACGGCGCGTGCGTGATCACCTCGGAGCCGCTGCCCGAAGATTGGCGCGGCAAGACATGGGCCTGCCATCAGGGAGCGTTGGCGGGCAGTGGCGATTTGCTGATTTTCATTGATGCCGACACATGGTTCGAAGAAGGCGGGCTTGATCATGCATTGGCGCACTATCGCGGCGGTGCGTTTTCGATCGGGCCTTATCATGCGGTTGAAAAGCTCCATGAGGATTTCTCGCTGTTTTTCAATCTCGCGATGAGCGTCGGCACTTTGCCGCATGGGCTTTTCGGGCAATCTCTGATGATAAGCCGCCATGAATACGAGCGCATTGGTGGTCATGCTACGGTGCGCGGCAGGGTGCTGGAAAATTTTCGTCTGGCAGCGGCTTGTCGCGAACACGGCATCCGTGTTCAAAGCATGAATGGCAAGGGCATGATTGCGTTTCGCATGTATAGGGATAGCTATGGCTCGCTCGTCGAAGGTTGGACGAAAGGTTTTGCGTCCGGCGCCAATCACACGCCGCGCAATTCATTGCTCTTGGTCATCGCATGGATGAGCGCGCTGATGATTCCGCCATTGGCCGGATGTTTGAGCGGCGAGTGGCTGCTGTGGGGCCCGGCCTGCTTGTTGGCGGCCATGCAAGTGATCTGGATCGGCAGGATGCTTGGTTCGTTTCGCATGACGAGCCTAGCCTTCTATCCATTACCGCTCGCATTCTTCTTTGCGCTCTTCACCCGCTCGGCGATGATGTCGGGCAAAAAAGTTCGTTGGAAAGGCCGCGACATCCATGCTGACTGAACCTTCACTTCTTGTCATCGCGGCGATCAACACACTCGCATGGCCGGTGATCCAACTCGGACTTGCATGGGCGTTCACGCGCATGCCGGATGATTGGTTCGCGCGCGACGCCATAGCCAAACCCTGTCCATGCGAGAGCCGCTTTCTTGATCGCGTGCTGCATGTGAAACATTGGAAGGACCGTCTGCCCGACGCCGCGAGTTGGTTTGCAGGCGGGTTTGCCAAAGCGAAACTCACCGGCAGCGATCCCGAATATCTTCGTCGATTCATCCGTGAAACATGCCGTGGCGAACTTTGTCACTGGTGCGCGATCACCTGCGTGGCCTTCTTCCTGCCATGGAACCCGTGGTGGGCCGATCTCGTGATCGTGTCTTACGCGATCGCGGCCAATCTGCCCTGCATTATCGTGCAACGCTACAACCGCGGACGGTTATCGAAGCTGCTTTCGAGAAGTGAGGCGAAGGCATGGATCGTGGAAAAATAGTATCAATTAAGCGGTTTTTTGAATTTTTCCCGTAGCCCCATCCCGCGAAGGAAGAATTTTTTGAGAGCGCAACAAGCATCATTCATCACCATGCGCGCACGTCCGCTACGCGCATGAAAATTCGACAGCAAATCCACCGCGCGTTACCCTGAGCGGTTCGCATGGTCTCTCATTCGCATTTGTTTCGCGGCGCAAGCCGACCGGTCTCCCATCGGATCTGGCGTGATCCGACCGTGCGCAAGCGCATCGTCGAATACCTCGGCGGTCATCGTATCGAAGATGCCACCTGTTTGTTTCTTGGCAGGCTTGATTCGGAAAACCCGTCGATCTTTGACCGTCACCCGCCCACCGATCTTGACCAGCTCCTCGATGGCGGATGCGAACTCGCGCGCTCACTCGAGGATCGCGAGTCGATGCTCATCCATCTCGACATCGAGTATGTCAACTTCGACGACCCCGTTGCTGCTTACACCGATGCCCAAGGCGCATTTATGATGCAGGAGCCGCTGGTCGAGGTCATTGAAACATGGCTGCTGAATTACGGCATTCGCTACCTGCATCTAGTCACCGGTCAGGGCCACCATTTCGTTTGGAAAATTCAGAAGCAATCGGCCATCGCCAAGCGCATCGCAGGGCTTGGCATTTACACGCCATCCGATGACGGCTCGCGCGAGGTTGATCCGCTCTTCGCGCATGTTTCATTACTCATGGAGCACTTCGCGCACCGTGTGAAGCGCGAGGCCGCGAGCCGCTGCGAGTTGCCGGTCGAGATCACCGCCCAGCATGTCGGTCCTGGCAATTCGGGCATGCGTGAAATGCTTTCCATCGACATCTCCGAATACGGCGATCCGCTGCAAAGCCGCATGATCCGCATGCCCTACACGGTCTATCGCAAGCCATGGATCTCCGGACTTTTCGGCCGCCTTGGCATCGAGGATCGCATCACCGAATTTTTCACACTGCCTTTGCACGAAATGGATCTGACGCGCTTGCTTGAGTTGCGCCATCATCCCGATGAGATCATTGCTCTCGCCCGCCGCGCTGGTGTTCACATTCCATCCGAAGAACAAGGAACCGCCCGCTTGCTCGATGATTACCTCAGCTCGTCGCTTGCAAGCTTTCACCGACAGTTTTACGCGGTTCAACAGGATTCACCATCGCTATGGCCGGGTGGCTACGATCGCACGCCACTCGACAAACTTCCGCCATGCGCCGCGCATGTGCTCAGCTTTCCCAACGATCTTTTGCTCAAGCCCAGCGGCATGCAGCTTGTGACCCGCAGCCTTCTTGCAAGCGGCTGGCATCCGCGCCACATCGCGGGCTTGATCCGATCAAAATTTGAGAAGCCTGCATTCGGCTGGGAAGACAAATGGCTCGAATACGATCCGTCGCAACGCGCGGAGTTTTATGTGCGCCTGTTTGCCGGCGAGTTAACCGAGGGCCTCGACAGCGCGATCGACTTCAACTGCGTTTCGCAGCAGGAAAAACAATTTTGCTGGCATCCACGCGGGTGCTCGCTCGAGCCGCTTCGCGAGGTGCTCCGCAAAACATTCAACCTTCATCCCGAAATCACATGAACGAATGGCCCTGCGGCATCTCCACCGGATGCTTTTACAAAACCGACATCCTCGAAGCGCTGCCAATGGTGCGCGATGGAGGATTCAAACTCATCGAAGTTTGCTCATTTCCAAGTCATCTTGATTATCATGACCCCAAGCATGTGCGCGAGGCGGCCGAGCTCATGCAGTCGCTTGGCATCGAAGCCAATTCGTTTCACGCGCCCTTTGCCGAGCGCATCGACATTTCATCGCCCGATCCGCTGCTGCGCGCCGAAGCCGTGCGCGAGATGCTTGCCGCCTGCGATGCGGCGTCGGCACTTCATTCGCGTTATGTCGTCCTTCACCCCGGTCCCGAACGCGAAGGGAAACCCGCGCCCGAAGAATGGTATCACCGGATGCGCTGCGCCGCGGAGTCGCTCAATCTCGTTGCCGCGCATTGCCGCGATGCGGGCCTCACGCTGCTGTTGGAAAACATGCTGCCGCATCTGATGTTCGGACATGTCAGCGACATGCTTTTCCTGCTCGGCGCTATCCGCGAAACAAATGTCGGCACCTGCCTCGATACCGGCCATGCGTTTCTTTCGCGCGATCTCCGCACGGTTGTGCACAAACTTTCCGGCCACTTGCGCATGTTGCATGTGAATGACAACCTCGGCGACAGCGACACGCATCTCTCGCCCGGTGAAGGTGCCATTGATTGGATTTCGCTGATTCGGCAGCTGCGCCAATGGAATTTCCAAGGCGCTCTGATTCTCGAGCTTGCCGACAGCGGCGACTGTCCGACCTGCATCATGCAACGCGCCTGCGAAGCAAGGTCATATCTTGGTGAAATCATGGAACGCTGGAAATGAGGATGTTCTCCACGCTTGCAGGAAGCGGTGGCGGATGCTGAAAATGCGCCATGTTCACTTCGAAGTGGAAAAGTGAGGCCCTGCAGATGGCAAAGGCGGGGCGCAAATTTGTGAATTACAAGCGCGACCTGCTGAAGGACAGCCTCGTCGCCGAAATCGAATCCCGCAGGAACGACCTGCTGGCAGCGATCAAATCGGGCGACAAAATGAAGGTTAAAGAAGCCTCAAAAATGCTGAATGCGGCTTGCGATAATTCACTGCCGCACGAAAAGCCGTTGGGATGGTTTGAGGAAAACGTCGAAGTGATGTTTGTCGCGATCGTTATCGCGCTTGGTTTGCGCGCCTATTACCTGCAGCCATTCCGCATCCCGACCGGATCAATGCAGCCCACGCTCAACGGCATCATCTGCAAGCCGCTGCCGCAATCCGAGTGGCCATCGCTGCCACAAAGGATCGCAGAAAAAATTCTTCGCGGCAGAACCTATGTGCGCGTGGTGAACGATCAAGATCGCTTTCTCGCGATCACGCCACAGGGACGCGTTGACATTCGTGATGTGCAGTTCATGCATTTCTTCAGCCGCGCTGAGCTGCACTTCACTGACTCGCCGCCACTGCGCCTGCCAGCTCCGACCAATCCATGCACGCAGATCGGACTCGTCGACGCGATCCAAACAGCCAGTCGCAACGGCGGGCTTCTACCAAAGGGCACCGTGATCTGCGAAGGCATGGTTGATTCCGGCGACCTCGTGTTGGTCGATAAATTTTCATATCACTTCCGCAAACCCAAACGCGGTGAAGTTTTCGTCTTCGACACACTCGGCATCCGCGGCATTCATGAACGCAGTGGCGAACAAGCGGCCGGCTCACACTACATCAAGCGCCTCTGCGGCGTGCCGGGCGATACTTTGCAAATTCAATCACCCAATCTGCTCATCGATGGCCGGATCGCCAAAGAACCCGGCATCCAACGCGTGATCCATGGCAAAGGTGAATATGCAATCAATCCGAACGGCTACGCGCTTGCCGACTCTCGCGAGCTGATGGGGCGCCCGAAAACCATCTCCCAATACTTCGCAAATCCCGACGACAAGCTCACGCTCGCCGACAAAAATGCCCCACCCGGCATGCGCGAATATGTCGCACTCGGCGACAACACCGGCAACTCGCTCGACTCTCGCTATTGGGGGCCGGTCAAGGAATTCAATCTCGTCGGACCCGCACTCTTCTCGCTCTGGCCGGTGACGACCGGGCACTGGGGCTTCATCCACTAAAAACAAAAATCGTGTCGGACGCATCGGAAATCACCCGGCGCGCAAAGTCGAATCTGGCCTTCGCGTTGCGCATCCTGCCACGCGACCGTCGCGACGACATGGTCGTGTTTTATGCGTTTTGCCGCACGATGGATGATTTGGCGGATGATCCAGGCGTGCCGCTCGCGCAACGCGAGCAAGCGTTGCTTTCATGGCGCGATGGCCTGCTGCATGGATTTACAAATCCGACGGAGCTGCAAAAACAACTGATCGACCTGCGCGAGCGCCGAGCGATTCCGAATGAACTTCTCACGGCGATCATCGACGGCTGCCGCATGGATCTCGAGCCGCGGCGCTTCTCCGCTTGGGCGGATCTCGATGCTTACATCTGGAAAGTTGCCGGCGCGGTCGGCTTGGTTTCCATCAGGATTTTCGGATGCGTTGATGCGAATGCGGAGAAATACGCGGTCGCGCTAGGACGCGCGTTGCAGTTGACCAATATCCTTCGCGATATCGCCGAGGACCTCGCCAACGGCGGTCGCATTTATCTGCCGCTTGAAGATCTTGAGCGCTTCGGTTGCACTGAAAACGACTTGGGAAAACATTCCAAGAGCGCGGCATTTCTTGCCTTGATGGACTTCGAGGCGCGTCGGGCGGAAGATTTTTTCAGGGAAGCGGAATCGCTTTTGCCTGCGTGCGATCGCAAGGCGCTGCTACCCGCACGCATCATGGCCGCGATTTATCACAAAGTTTTGATGCGCATGCGCAATGATGGATTCGATGTTTTTCGCGTCCGCTATTCGCTTTCACACTTGCAAAAAGGCATCATACTCTTGCGTCATTGGGTTGCGGATTAATCCATGCATGACAACATAAAATCCAATTTACTATCACGCCCCATGAACAAAGCCGCTTCTTCCATTGCCATTCTCCTCCTTGCTTTCGCGCTCAATGCTTGCTCGCCGCCAGAGCCGGCACCGGCGCCGTACTTCATTCCAAATCCGCCTTACCCGCCCCAACCAATTGATCCCGGCACCATGCAGTCGTCACAAGCGGCCGGCGAAACTGGCGGTATTTCTCCAAACGCGACACCAAGCACGGGAATCGCTGAATACCCGCTGGCAAAGCCAACCAGCAAACCCAACGAAGTCATCAGTCCCTACGAGCCCTACCACACCATTGACATCAGCGGTTTCAGCCCGGGGCAGCTTGCGCGCGATCCTTCAAACCGCAAAATATTCCGCGTGCCGTAATTCATGACGCAAGGCGCAAGCGTTGCTCAGATAAATAACGCCCGCGTCCGGCATTATTGCGTTTTAGGGCTTTTGCTCCTTGGCCGCGTCCTCTCTCAGGCCGCCGAGGAAAAGCAAAAAGGCTGCGATGCAGATGCACGAGTCGGCGACATTGAAGGCCGGCCACCAGCCGTCGCTCGATGGCACGAGTTTGTCGTAGTAGGGCAACTTGATGGCGATGAAGTCGACCACATAGCCTTGCGAGAGGCGCTCCCAGAATGAAGCATCCTTGAAGTCCTCAAGCAGAAAGCCTTGGACGAGGCGATCGGTGAGATTGCCCAAAATCCCGCAGACGAGCAGTGCGACGGCAATGATCGACAGCGGATGGGTGAAGGCTTTTTTGCGCCAGAAAATCACCAGCAGGGCAAGAGCGATCAAGGGCACGATGAAGAACACGACCGGCGCCCATGCCGTACCGTTGCCGAAGCCGAAGGCCACTCCTTGGTTGTGAACGCGCACGAGGTAAAAGAAATTTTCCATCACCGTGATGTGTGCGCCGGGTTGGTACCATGGCGGCTGAAAGGTGCTGATGGTCCAAAACTTCGTGATCTGATCGATGATGTACAGCGGTAGTGTGAGGATGAGCAAAAGGCGCGGAAGGTTCATCGATACTATGAATGTAGTAGTTTTATTGGACTTACCCGACGACATCATCGCATCTCTCGCACAATCCGCTTTCGAGCAGCGGCTCGTGCTTGCGGCAGCGCGGGCAGAGCGGGAGCTCGGTCTTGCGTGCGGTTGCGACGAGCGCATCGCCGACCATGGCCTTGAGCCCGGCGATAATGAAGAACTCGGTCGCAAATTCGCGGTCGTTGAGCAGTGGCAGCAATGCGGCATCGGCCTCGGGTATGGCCAGCGTCACATCGGCTTCGTTGTTGCGCGAGAATTCCTTCGCCTGCACGCGAGCCTCGATCGCGGTCTGGATGGTGTATTTGATTTCAAAAAGCCTGTCTGCCGTGGCGCTTGCCTCACCTGGCGTGAAGGCGGGATCGGGCGTCGGGAAATCCTGCTCGTGCACGCTGCCATTGGCGAAGGGTGCATGCTCCCATGCCTCATCGGCGGTGTAAGCGAGGATCGGCGCGAGCAGTTGGCACAACGAAGTGAAAATTGTGTGCATCGCCGACTGCGAAGCAATGCGCCGCGGTGAATCGATCGCATCGCAGTACATGCGGTCCTTGGTGGCATCGATGTAAACCGCCGAGAGGTCGTGCGTGCAGAAGTTGTTGAGCGCGTTGAAAACCTTGCGGAACTCGTAGGTTTCATACGCCTTGCGGCACTCGGCGACGACTTCATGAAGACGTTCGAGGATCCAGCGGTCGAGCAGGGTGTATTGCGGGGCGGCTGCTGCCGGCACGCCGTGCGGCTCAAACCCGTCGAGGTTTCCTAACAATATCCGCAGGGTGTTGCGCAGGCGGCGGTAGGGCTCGGCGACTTGTTTGAAGAGGTCCTCGCCGAAGGGCACTTCGTTCTGCCAATCGACCGACGACACCCACAAGCGGACGATGTCGGCGCCGTATTTGTTATAGAAATGGGCGGCGTCGATGGGCTTGCCGGCCTTTTCGGCCTCGGACTTGGAGAGTTTCTTCTTATCCTTGTCGACCACGAAGCCGTGGGTCATGACTGCCTTG
>CAZXHZ010000033.1:0-8879 GCA_964639755.1 uncultured Luteolibacter sp.
GCGCAGAGCGTGCCGGCGGTCTCGGTCATGTCATCGACGAGCAGAACATCGCGGCCTTCGACTTCACCGATGACATTCATTGCTTCGACGCGGGTTGCGCTGACCCGGTGTTTCGCGACGATTGCGAGTTCGGCGCCGAGGGCGTCGGCGTACGCGCGTGCCATTTTCACACCACCAACATCGGGAGAAACGACCGTGAGGTTTGAGGTGTCCGGATGGCGTTCACGCAGGTAGCCGATGAGTGCGGGTTTCGCGTAGAGATGATCAACCGGGATATCAAAGAAGCCTTGGATCTGTGGCGCGTGCAGATCCATCGTCAGCACGCGGCTCACGCCGGCGGAGGTGAGCAGGTTGGCAATGAGTTTGGCGGTGATTGGCACACGCGGCTGGTCTTTGCGATCTTGGCGGGCGTAACCGAAAAATGGCATCACGGCAGTGATGCGCTCGGCGCTGGCGCGGCGTGCGGCATCGACCATGATGAGCAGCTCCATGATGTTGTGGTTGGTCGGCGGGCAACTGGGCTGGATGATGAAGACATCGGCGCCGCGGACATTCTCGTTGATTTTTACCGAGGTTTCGCCATCGGGAAAGGCTGTGACTTCGACATCGGCGAGCGGGTGGCCGAGGCTTTCTGCGATGCGTTCGGCGAGGGCCCTGTGGGCGGTACCACTGATCAGTTTCATGGGGAAAAATCGGGAGCTTTGTGGAGCTGTAGTGCGCGCGGATTGTTGACACTGTCGCCGCGCTCGGCAATACTTTGCTCGCAAAACCTTTATCTTTTGACAGCGACGAAGACAGACCGAGCCGGAATGGTCCAATCCGGCACATCGCATTCAAGCCGGTTCGTCACGATGCTTTGCAAGTACGGTCCTCTTGCGGCGGTTGCCTTGATTCTGTTGTGGTTTTACGCAGGAGAGGCGCGCTATGGCGCGGGTCGTTATCAGACGGCGCTGAGCTGGTTGTGGTCGGCCTGGAATTCGGAAAATGATTTTGAGCATGGCCCGATGTTTCCACTGATCATTGTGGGGCTGGTATGCCATCGATTCGGTCGGCTCAAGGAATCGGCGGGGCAGGGGAGTGTGGTCGGGCTGCTGGTCGTGCTAATTGGCGCGCTTCTGTATGTGATCGCTTACCGTACCCTGCAACCGCGTGTGGCTGTGGGTGCGTTGCCGGTCTTGTTGTGGGGATCGTCGTTGTATCTTTGGGGCTGGGCAACCGCACGGCAGTTGTTTTTGCCTTTGTTTTTTTTCTGGTTGGCAATTCCGCTGCCAAGTTTCCAACAGGCGACAACGCACCTGCAATTGATGGCAACATCGTTCGCGCATTATGGCGCCTCGTTGTTTGGCGTCGAAACACTCGTGCAGGGCAACATGATTTCTTCGATCCATGGTGGATGGGATCCGCTGGAAATCGCCAAGGGTTGCAGCGGTATCCGGTCCCTGATGGCTTTGCTGATGATTTCAGGCGCATGGGCATGCATTGCCGATATGGCTTTGTGGAAACGCGCAGTGCTTTTTCTCTCTGCCATTCCCTTGGCGATCCTTGGTAACTCATTGCGGGTGATGTCGATCTTCGTCATCGCCGAATATGGCAACGCTCAATGGGCCCGCACAACTTGGCATGATTGGTCGGGTCTGTTGTTGTTTTATCCGATCTCGCTCATGCTTCTGCTTGGCATCCACTCTTTGCTTGAAGGTGGTTTGCCATGGAAAAAATCCGACACTCGCAAGGTGCGTCGCGTGGTGGTCACGCGATCGACGGCGGCGGATGCAAACCCTCCCACCGCTCCCGAATCATGAAGAAAGCGTGGTTGCTTCCGGCGGTGATGGGGCTGGCGCTCGGCGCGGTGTATTTCATGCCGGTTGCGGGTAGGACCGCAGAATCTGCTGTGATCATGAAGCTTCCCGAATCGTTTGAGGGCTGGAGTTTCAGCACGCTGCCACCAAGCAAAGAAGAGCTCGGGACGCTTGAGCGTGATACCGAGTTTTCCAAAGCGATCTGCCTGCGTGCGCGCGAGGGAGAATTCAATCTCGATGGCTACGCGGTACCCGACCGACTCGATCTTTCCATCGTTCTCTCCGGCAACGACCTCAACAATTCCATTCATCGTCCCGAGCGCTGCATGCCAGCGCAGGGTCATTCGATCGTCGCTTCATCCGGGGTGCGGTTGAAATCGCCCGAAGGCCGGGAATTCGATGTGAAGCGACTGCGTTCGAAGCAAACGCTCAAATCCGCCAAGAATGGTGAGTCGGCGATCGAGCTCAACTGCATCACTTATTACTTTTTTGTTGGTCACGATCGCATCACCAACGACCATTTCCAACGCACCTTCATCGACATGAAGGATCGTCTCGTGCGCGGCATGGATCAGCGTTGGGCCTATGTTTCGGTATCAATGTGGTTCGGTAAAATCCCGTGGATCGAGAAAGAACTAAGTGAAGCCGAGGTGGACGAAAAAATCCTTACTTTTCTTTCCAGATTCGCCAGTCGTCAGATTGATTGGTCACAGGTCGATGGCTGAGAGATTGAATCGAATATGATTTAGATCACTTCAAAGTGAACATCGAACCTTGAAACTTATTTCCTTGGTTTGATTTTTGCCTCTTTGAACAAGCGAATCGATTCCTCAAAATATTTCATCAACTCCGCCCGGCGTGTGGCGGTGACACCATAAGGCAGTTGGGATCCGGCGGCAGCCATGCGGGCGCGAGCCTCAATGAAAAGGGCGTAAGCGAGTGCGGGTTTGCGTTGGTTCCAGGCATTGCTTGCCATGCGGCCGATCAGCACGCTAGCGCGATAATTGACAGGGGTTCCCAAAGGTAGTCTTGAAGCAAAATTGTAGGATTCGAGCGCCTTTTCAGTATCGCCGTTGGCTTCGTAGGTAAGGCCAAGCAGCTCGTGGATGCCTACACGCAAGTTTCTCCCCTCATTGCCCATGCCATATCCTGAACTTTCGCTTTGGGCCTGCTCGATTTGTTTGGCTGCCTCTTGCATGGTCGCGAGCGCGGTTTTTTTGTCGCCGCTTGCGAATTGAGAGAAGCCCTTTTGCATCAAGTGGTTGGCGTAATAACGGCGGGAGCGGAATCCTCCTTCCATGCCACCTTGCAATTCGATGGCGTGTTGGAAAGCGGCTTCGGCTTTTGCGGTTTCTCCAAGCCCGCTGAGGATCAGTGCGCTGTTGATGACAAAAGCAGGATCGTGCGGGTTGATCTTCGCCGCCGCGTCATAGTCTTTGAGTGCTTTGGTTGCCCATCGGATTGATTCATCTCCCCGGGTCTTGCCGGCAAGTTCGTGCAGGAGCCGCGCGCGATCCATGTGCATTTCCGATTGCGGCCAGATTCGGATCGCCTCGCCGAGTGCCTGGATGCGCAGTTCGGTGGAGGGTGTTTTGTATTTGTTGTTGTATATAGGCCACAACTCCTTGGTCACGCGTATGCCCAGCCATGCAAGCGGTAGCGTGAATGCGATGCAGGCCAGCGCGGTGAGACTTAGGAACGACTTGCCTGCAAGCGACTCCGATGATCGCTGATTTTGCCCAGGGTAAGCCAATTGACCAAGGCAAATTCCGAGCAGGATCACGCCCGGCATGTGGTGAAACACGAAGCTGAAAGACGATTGCACCAGCATGCCAGCCAGTGCCGCTAATCCACCCGCACGCCATGCCCAGCGATGGTCTTTGGTGTGCGGGTCGTTGTCGAAAAGCGTGCGAATGATTGCCGCGAAGGAAAGGGCGCCCAACAAAGCGATGAGCAAGAGCGCGCCGATGATGCCATAGTCGGTTGCAGTTTGCAGAAGCTCGTTGTGAACGAGTTCCGGTCTCGCGCCACCGGCTCCCTGTACCGAGTTGTCCCAGAAGCGGAAACATTCCCAACTGAAACTCCAGCTGCCACCGCCAAGCAGAGGGTGCAGGCCGATGCATGATAAGGCGATGCCGTAAAAATAAAGTCGGCAGGTATTGTCAAAGATCGCGTCGAAGCCGGCTCTTCCCCCGGAGCGAAAGCGTTGCGCTTCTTCCCAACCCACAAGCCAGTAAAATGCTACCGCAATACCGATCAATGGGATCGCGATCAACACCGGTGCGAACCACTTCGAACTCCGGCGTTTGCCGATGATGAGTGCCATGATCGTCAGCGTTGCACAGCCGACGGTCGCACCCAATATGCCGCCACGCGAACGAGTGAACCAAACGCAGGCAATTCCGGCGATTGCGATAAGCGCAAACAGAACTCTTATTGTGCGACACTGTGTGCCAAAGAGCGCCACACCTCCGGCGAGCAGGGAGGCGGCAATGAAGTAATTGGCGGCCTCGTTGTAATGCGCGTAAAAGCCCGATACCATCGCATCGTCGGCGCGCTGCGAGAAAATCGGCGAGTAGCTGGGATCCGCCACCTGCATCCCAGCAACCACGATGCTGGAAAGCAAGAGCAAGGCCATGCCCCAGTCGAGCACGCTTTCCGCCACGCGGTTGCGACTGATCGCTCGTGTGGCAATAAAGGTGCTCACCGCAGCACTGAGCAAGAGGAGATCGGATTGACCGAATTCCCCCACGGGCGAGACCCATGCGCGCCAAGCAAACCATGCGGCCGCCATTCCGCCGATCACGAGAACACCACGATCGAACCGAATCGGGCCACTCCTCCAAATCACCGGTAGCGCTGCTGCCAGTGAAATAAGCATCGCTCCAAGAGCTGGCCCCCAACTCCAGGCGCGTGTCTGCGGACCCATCAGCACCGCCAGCACTAACGAGAGAGCGAGAAAGAGCGAGGAAAGAAGAGGCAAATGGTGAGGGTTATCAGGTTTTTTTATTGGGACATGTGGCGACCGCGCACCATGGTCGCACATGTCTCTTCACTTCGCGCCCTTGCCAAACAGCACAGCGGGAATGGTTCTCAAAAGAATCTTAAAATCCAACCACAGCGACCAGTTGTCAATGTAGCGGAGATCCATTTCAACCCATTGGTTGAAACTTGTGATCTTGTTCCTGCCGCCCGCTTGCCACTCGCATGTGATCCCTGGCTTGACGCTCAGGCGTCGACGATGGGTCATTTCGGAAAACGCCTCAACTTCATACAATGGCAGCGGCCTTGGGCCCACAAGGCTCATGTCTCCCAAGAGGACATTCAAAAGTTGCGGCAACTCATCAATGCTGAGTTTGCGCAAGAGCGATCCGAAAGGAAATATGCGGGGATCGTTTTCGAGTTTGAAGACGGGCCCCTCCATTTGGTTGCCGTGTTCTTCTTTGACGGTATCGAGCAACGACTCCGCATCGGGCACCATGGTGCGGAATTTCCACATTCGGAAGGGTCTGCCGTAGCGACCCGCGCGAAGTTGCGAGAAAAAAGCCGATGAGCCCGGGCTTTGCAGATGAATCCCAACAATGGCGCTGATCCATAGGGGAGAGGTGAACAAAATGATGAGCAAAGCACCAACGCGGTCGAAAATCTCTTTGAAAAGCAATTCCCAGGAAAGCTCCGGAGTCGATCGCAGTACCAGCATGGGTTTGTTGCCTATCGAGTCAAATACCGGCCTGGCAATCTGTGTTCGAATGAATGAGGCGGAAATCCATGACTCCACACCGTGAAGCTCGCAGATTTCAACCGCATGCGACACTTTGGCGAAGTCACTTTGCTTGGCCACGAAAATAACACGGGCCACGGATTCCCTTTTGAGAATTTCAAACAACTCTTCTTCATTCTTTCTTTCGAGATCGAAGAGTTGGGTGATGTGCCAGGACGCAGTGATCTCTTTGTCCATTTCGTTGAGGAAATCTTGCATCTCCCGACCCGTGCCAGCGATCAGCACATTTTCCTTCGATTTCTCATCATGCGCGATGTGGATAAACCAAATGCGTGTGATCCAATCCCTGATGAATATCAGCAAGAAACTCAAAATAAACCCTAATCCAAATGCAAGACGGCGGGTATCAAGATGCTTGGCAAAGATTGCGTAGACGGAGAGAATCATCAGCACAATGAACAAACTTTGTACAAGCTGCTTGATCGCCCCCCCCGTTTTTTTGATCCGTAAATTTTTGTAAAACCCTGTGAAATCGAGCATCAATGGAGTCAGAGGTACGGCGATGTAGAGAATCCAGTTGATTGATTCGTCGAAGAAAGCATCTCCCATCGACTGATCCACATTAAGTCTCACGGTATTACGGATCATCCAGCCAAGCCAGAACGCGACCCAAATAAGAATTGCGTCGATGATTTGCAGGAGCTGGATTCGGAACGTTTCCCCTCGGCTGTTGATCATGGGTGAGATTGTTTGAAAGCGTTTATCTTAAGCAATTGTAGAAAAATTCTTAAATCCTGCAATTCCCGATTCGGATGAATTTGATTTTTAATTTGTATACTTAATGAAATTAAAAACATTCTTGTTCAATTCCGGGTGGCAAATCACTGTGAAAAAAATGCGTATTTTTTGTCTGGTGTCTACCTTCGGCCTGCTTGTCGGGCTGCTTTATCTGGCGTGGCAGCACCGTTTTGAAACCGCAAGCGGATCCCGGGCTTATGAATTGGCCGATTTGCGCGGCGAAGCGAGCGATGGCGTGGAATGGCTGGATCGCCTGGGCAAGCCAAGCCTGCGCCTGAAATTAACTGGGACGAATCCCCATGTGATTTGCCGTGTCGCGATACCCGACTGCGGCCCAGTGCAATTCCTGCATGTGCGCTTCAGGTTGCGCGGGGATGGCTTGGTGCCCGGAAAGAAAATTTGGGAGGACGGCCGGGTGCTGCTTGAATGGCATCAGACGGATACTCAGGCATGGAAGATCGATGCCCTCGGATCGGTGCGTCACAACCAGAGCGGAGTGGGGGACGAATTTGTCGTTAGAGCCACAAAAGGCGGTGCGGTGCCAGTTCTGAGGCTCGAGCACCTCGGCAGAGCGGGGGCCTTCGAGTTGGAAGAGCTTGAGCTGCGAGAAGTGCATGAGACCGCGTGGTGGAGTTATGGTAGATGGGCCTTGGCCATTGCTTGGCTGGCATGGGCTTGTGCCATTTTTCGTTCGTGGCCAAATGTTTCAATGGTTCGTGCGATTGCCGCCTCCGCGATCTTCGTGACCATGGGGGCTCTCGCTGTGGTGCCTGGTCCGTGGAAAATACAGCGCCCGCTGGGTTCCGTTTTCGCGATAAAAGAAAACCCGCAAGGCGCTGGCCCGCGGGTTGTTCAATCCTATCCAAATGATTTGGAAAATCTGGCTATCAATTCAGCCCTTGCTCGATTGTCAAAGTCATCTTCGATCAAGTCTCAAGGGTTACAGCAACCACTTGGAAAGATACCCGTCCAAGGAGGACTTCTGCTGAGAGTAAAATATTACTTCGCTCCCTTCAGGCCCTTTCTGCACATCCTATTGATCGCAGTCCCCACTTTGGCAATGACATGGTGTGCCGGATGGCGCCCCACGCTGCTGCTCGCCGTGATACTCTCGCTTGCTATTGAACTTGCCCAAATCTCTTTCGGATATGGTTTCGATCGCTTCGATGTCATCGATCTCGCATGCGACGCTTTCGGCATCGCAGCGGCGTTATCCGTGCTGAGAAAAATAAATGCAAAAGCTGAAAACAGCAATTGAGGGGACCCGAAGATTTTTGTGACCGGTGGTGCATGGATTGGGCGCTTGATTGGTTACGATAAGCGACCGCCGCGAATTGTTGCTAGCGAGGGTGCTTGGCCCATCTGCCGAGTCGTCCTTGCCAGCCATCACCTACGGCTTCGATAACCAGCGGAAGCCTTTTCAGTCCGTCAATTTTCAATGCCGCCAGCAGATAGGCCAATGCCATCGCAAAAGCATGAGTGTTGCCAAAATGCCTTTTCCTGATCCACACCATGTTGCGAATCTTGTAATACAGTTTCCAGTTCGCCAGTGCGGGCTCGAAGAAAAATTTCCTACCGCAAAAATTCCAACGCACCAAGTTGTCTGGCCCTGGATGATCGAGAATGGAGCGTCGGCACGCAACTTGTGAAAATCCGGCCTCTTCAATACGCAGCGGATATTCCTCATCTTCTCCACGGATAAATAGATCCCCATTCACTGCGCCAACTTTTTTTCTTACCTCCCGCGACACAAGGGCACCTGTCCAACTGATCCGACTCTTTGTGAATTCCTGATCCGGTAACATTTCCGCGCGATCAATCATTCGCCAACCTTGATCGCCGTCCGTGATTTGCAGTGGCCAGGTAAACTTGCCTGTCTTTGGGGCGATCTGAAGCGAATGGCGAACAACCTCCGGATCCCAAGGCTCTTTGACCAGCTCTTCCAATGCTACAGGGCGTGGCCATGAGTCATCGTCGAGAATCCATACCGCATCCGCACCATGCTCAAATGCCAAATCCATGGCTTCCTGCACGCCGCCTGCGTTTCCGCGGTTTTCTTTCATCCGGTGAACAATAAGCTGAAAAGGCAAGTCGCGCAGATTTTCCACCTCGGCCAACGTCCCATCCGTAGAGACATTGTCGGCCACCACCACCATCTGTGGCGGACAAGTCTGTGCCGCAAGGGCCCGCACACAGGTTAGTGCCGTGGCCGAACGGTTCATGGTGGCGAAAACAGCGGCAATTATCGGCATGGGGTAAGAGGTGGAAGAAGAGTTAACCGCGAAGGCGCCAAGGCGCAAAGGAATGCGGAGGGGGGACTTATGGTTATTTGTGATTGGCTACTGGGAAAGAGGAAGAGTTTATCTGGGTGGAAATGAAAAATCCGATTCTTCATTTTATTTCCTAATCACCTCTAACGAATAACTTTTAACTTTTGCTCGTCTTCTCTCGAAGTCTTGCCACTCACCACTTCATTACAAGCTTCCACGCTTTCGCAACAAGCCACAGGAACCCGTCGATCAAGCCATTGAGGTATGGATCTCCGAATAGAGTGATGCCGTAGG
>CAZXHZ010000034.1:0-34932 GCA_964639755.1 uncultured Luteolibacter sp.
GTTGTCGATTTGGGCCTTCCAGAGACTGATCGTCAATTCGTCGGGCACCAATTCGCCGCGGCTTGAATATTCGACGAATTTCATGCCAAGGGGCGTGCGGGTATCGAGTGAGCGGAAGACATCACCGCAGGCGCAATGAAAGAAGCGGGGAATGGTGCCGAGGATTTTTCCTTGGGTACCCTTGCCGGAACCTGGGGCACCGAGGATGAGTATGGCGGGTTTGCGTGTGAACTTGTCGGAGCGGCTCATTTTGGAAAGGTTTTATCTAACGATGCGTGTGGTAGTCGACAAGCATGAATCAGCGTTGGTCGAAGGCAATGAATAGCAGTACGGGTGCCAGCATGGCGACATCCGCCAATACGCGCATTGCGTCCATCGACAGGCTGGCGCGCATGCGGTTGAGCATGTAGAGCAGTGCTGCTCCGGTGAGGATCGAGTAAAAGAAGGGCCGACTGGCGCCGCTTTGATCGAGGACCGCGCTGGCGAGAGCGGTGGCGGCAAGAAGTGTGAGGGGAAGGGTGAGTGAGAGTTCGTCGCTGGCCTTGGTTTCGGTATCGGGCGAGCGGTTGGCGTGTTCCCAGATGTCGATTGCGGAAATGTTCAGAATACAGAGGGTGGCGAAACTGATGAATTCGCGGGATCCGATCATGTCCCAAAGGTCGAAGCCGGATCGATAGAGTTGGGCAAACATTGCGGTGCCGAAGGCGAAGCTGAATCCTGCGATGATGTTTTTTGCGTGGGGGACTTCCTGTTCGTCCTGGCTGGCGAGCATCGAGACGCCGAAGAAGCCGGCGACCAGCAATCCGCCGGGCATGAGTTTTGCATAGATCGACATCGGCATTCGCGAAATCACGAGCGCGAGTGTGATGCCTGCCGAGATGATCAGCGCGGTGGTGAAAAATTTCCTATGCTGTTGGTGGAAGCGGTGACGGACGGAAAGTTTCGGCGAGTTGCCTCCGAGGATCGAGAGGTCGAGCAGGCGGTCGGCGATGTAGATCGCCCAGACGGCAAGGCCGAGGATCAGATAGGACTCCCATGGGAGGTAGCCAAGGCGCCAAGTTTGCGCAAAGACATAAAGCCAAGCGATAGCGACAAGCGGGGCATCAAGGCTCAGCAGGTTGGGGAGAAGCCACAGCGGCTTTCGGGGCTCGGCAGGCACGGTTGGCGAAGATTCGCAAGCGATGGAATGAACGCAAGCGCGCATTCGCCGCGAGTGTGGAATCAGGCCATGATTTCCTCGGCCACATCGACCGTGGCTTTGCCGCCTAGCAGGTGTTTGACGATTGCCAGCGAGAAATCGAGGGCGGTGCCTGCGCCGCGTGAGGTGATGATCTGCCCATCGACGACCACGCGATCATCGAGACCGCCGCCAAGTTCTTCGCGGACGGAGTGGTAGGCGGTGAATTTTTTTCCGGCGAGCAGACCGGCATCCATGAGGACAAGCGGCGCGGCGCAGATCGCGGCGACCGGTTTGTGTTTGGTGGCGAACTGGGCGGCCAGCTTTGCGGGGCGTCCGTCGCTGCGCAATGCGGCCACGCCCGGACCGCCGGGGATGAGCAGAAGATCGAAGTCCGAAGCATCGACATCATCGAGCATGGCGTCCGCTTCGAGGCGCATGCCTTGCTTGCCGGTGGCGGTTTTGTCAGCGAGCGCGGCAATGGTCACTTTAACGCCGGCGCGTCGCAGGACATCGACGGGGGTAACGGTTTCAATTTCCTCGAAGCCATCGACGAGCAGGCAGAGTACGGATTTTTTCATGGTGATTTTGTTGTGTGATTGGATCAAGCGAGGCCGACCGCGCGGCGTACGCGTTGAAGGACCTTGGCGGCTTCGTTGCGTGCGCGCTCCGCGCCATCGGCGAGGATTTTGTCAACATAGCCCGGATCCTGGGAAATGGCGAGCCGCCTTTCGCGCATCGGTGCGAAGTAGTCCCAGTAGGCGTCGGCGAGGCGTTTCTTGAGGTCGCCGTAGCCGATGCCTCCGCGTTCGTGGTCGGCGACCATGGTTGCGTAGCCCGCCTCGCTCGCAAAGAGCCTGTAGAGTGCGAGGATGATGGAATTTTCCACCGGTTTGGGATCTTCCACCGCTGTCGAGTCGGTGGTGATTTTCATGATGCGCTTGCGCAGGGTTTTTTCATCCCCGAAGAGCGGTAGCGTGTTGTCGTAGCTCTTGCTCATTTTGCGTCCGTCGAGTCCGATGACGATGGCAGTTTCTTCGCGGATGATAGGTTCGGGGATCACTGCGGTGCCTTCGCCGTAGGTGTCGTTGAGTTTGACTGCGAGATCGCGTGTGACTTCGAGGTGTTGTTTCTGGTCTTTGCCTACAGGGACTTTGTTGGAATCGTAGAGAAGAATGTCGGCAGCCATGAGGACCGGATAGGCGAAAAGCGCGTGGTTGGGTGCGATGCCTTGCGAGGTCTTGTCTTTGTACGAGTGACATTTTGCCAGCAGGCTCATCGGGCAAATCGTTGAGAGGATCCATGCGAGTTCGTTGACTTCTGGCACGGCGCTTTGACGGAAGAAGACCGCCTTTGCGGGATCGAGACCGCAGGCGAGAAAGTCGATGGCAAGTTCGCGGACATTTTCGCGCAATGCGTCGGCCTTGTGTGAAGAAGTCATCGCATGATAATCGGCGATAAAATAGAACGCTTCGCCCTGATCCTGTAGGCGCACGGCCGGCTCCATAGCGCCGAAATAGTTTCCGACATGAAGTTTGCCGCTGGGTTGGAGACCGGTGAGGATTCGCATCGGCGGTGAGCATGGAATCCGCCGATTGATTCGGTCAAGCGGCATGCTGCACGGGATTACCCGTCATTTCTGAAAAGCGCCTCGACCAATGCCATGCATTTCGGCCCGGGCATCACGCCGAGATTCATTTGATTCATGACATAGGCGAAGGAAATGCCTGAATCCGGGTCGGCGAGTGCGTGACTGCCGCCGGCGCCGGGGTGGCCGAATGCGTGAGGTGAGGGGCCGAAAATTTGGCGTATTTTTTGGCTATTTGAGTCGACCGGATCGAATTGTGCACCGCAGGAAAAAACCGTGGGACGAAGCAGCACGCGGTCTTCACCCGATGATAGGGGACTTGTCAGCGCATCGCGGATTGCCTGGGTGAGCGGGCTCTCGATCTCACCGAGGATGGCCTGATAAAATTTTGCGAGTGCCGAGGCGGTGCCGATGCCGCCGAGTGCGGGAAACCCAGCCGACCATGCGTTGGGTGAATTCATTTCCTGGATCGAATGCAGTCCTCGTGGTGAAGTAAAAGCGCGGCGGGTGATTGAGTTTGGCGAGTTGAGTTGTTGGTAAAACGGATCGGTGGTTTCCGTGTGACCGGCCTTGCCGGGGTAGAGTCTCGCCACGCGATGATGCTCGCTGCTGGGCAGGCCGATCCAGAAATCGAGGCCGAGCGGATCTGCAATATTTTCGCGCCAGTATTGGCCGAGGGTTTGGCCGGTGAGTTGGCGCACGGGTTCATCGGTGAGCGCGCCGTATGTGCGCGGTTGATATGCATGACCGTTGCCGAGCGGCCATGTGGGAATTTGATTTTCGATCGCGGCGACCACGGCGTTGTGGTCATGCACATCGGCGTCGTGATCGAGGATCGCGAGGCCGCATTGGTGGGAGAGGAGGTGGGAGAAATTTGCGCCAGCGACAGGGAAATTTTTCCACACCTCGCGCACTTGGGTGTTTTCATCGAGGCCGTTGTTGGCAAGGGCGAGCAGCAGGGTTGCGGCCGAGGGGACCTTGGTGGCGGAATATACCGGAATAAGAGTCTGATCCGTCCAAGGTCTAAGCTGTTCCTTTTCGCACCAACCAGCGGCTTTGGACAACAATTCTTGTCCGCGCCACCAGATGCTGATCGATGCACCGATCTCGCCGTACTCGCGAAAATTGTTTTCGAAGACCTCGAGAACGCTTCCTAGCTTGGATGGACTCAATGCCACGCGCGGGGTTTTGCCCATCATTGTGAGAGGTGCAATTCCTAAATCGTCTGAATTTGTGGTTCTTCAGTCGGTGTTTCCGAGGACCATTCTTCGATCAGGCGGAATGCCACGGCAAGGAGGGTGGGGCCGAGGAAGACGCCGACCAGGCCGAAGGCGAGGGCGCCGCCTATCACGCCGCAGAAGATCAGGACAAAGGGCATTTTGCTGCCTTGGCTGATCAAAAACGGGCGCAGAACATTGTCAACGCTGCTAATGGCAAAAAATCCCCAAAGCAGCATGAAAACCGCGAGGCCGGGTTTTTCATTGGCGAAGAGCCAGAGTGATGCGGGAAGCCAGATGAGTGGTGGACCGAATGGGATCACGGCGAAAAAGAAAGTTAGCACTGAGAGCAGCACCGTGCCCGGGATGTTGGCAATCTTGAAACCTATGCCGGCGACGATGGCTTGGGCGATGGCCGTGCCAAGAATGCCATAGATCACGCTGCGGACAGTGTCGCCTGCGACCTTGATGAGGCGTCGGCCGCGATCTCCGGCGAGTCGCTCGACGGCGACCGAGAGGTGTGCTGCGAGTTGGCTGGAATCGCGAAGCAAAAAGAATGCAAGCAGCGCACTGAGGAGAATTTGAGTGATACCTTGACCAACCGTGAGACCGATGGTGATCAGTCCGGTGCGTGCCCATGAAAGAAAGCGCCCAATCAACGATATGATCTGAGAGGATTCGGCATTTTGTGGAGCTGGGGGAACTTCCGTGATAGTTCCGTAACCGGGCGGAATGTTCAATTCAGCGGGCTTGACATCCTCGGTGTTAGCGAATTTTTCCTCAACGGCCATGGCTTTGGGCGGGGCCTCAACCGCTTTGTCGAGTTGGTCCATCCAGCGGTTGCGCTTTTCCGCAAAATTCGTCCAGTAGCCTGCCAATTCATCACCCACAATGGGTGTCTTGTTCATCCACGCGGGTGGACTCTCAGGGACTGACATGAACCAATTCTTTGTGGCGATGGCGAGTTCCTTGCTGTCTTTTGCGAGACTGATGCCAATCAGGACGACCGGGCCTGCGATGATCACAAGAAGAGTCAGGGTGACGAGGCAAGCGGCCAGGGTTCTGGAGCCGCGAAACCAATGAGTGAATTTTTTCTGCAGCGGGTGGAGCGAATAGGTGAGAATGATTGCCCAGAGAATTGCCGAGAAGAAGGGCCTTAAAATGAAAAAACAGCCAACAAGAAGCAAAAGGAGAGCCAGGCCGGCTAGGATTGGCTCGGTTTTGAGCGGTTTGCGTGTTTCTTCAAATGGCATGGTGATGATGCAATCTATCAGAAATGTGCGTGGCTGCCAGCAGCATTGTTGGTAAAATTTGCCGTATCGGCACCTGGCACCGGCGTTTAGTCGCTTGCCATACCAGACCAGACGAGCAAAGATTGCGAATTCAAAGGAGCCAGTACACTGGCCGATCTTCATGTGACTTATGAAATACCGATTCGTTGCCAATCTGCTGGTTGCCGCATCCTTTTTTGCGGTTTCACACGCGCAAATTTCATCGAACCCATCTGTTGGCGGGCCGATCGAGGTCAACGGCATCGCGGCAAAGGTCAATGGTCGGGTGATCACAAAGAACCAAGTGTCCTTCATGCTTGCTCCTGTTTACGCCCAACTCAACGCGCAATACCCGAGGCGTGGTGCGGAGTTTGAGGAGCAGTTCAAGAAGGCCAAGGCCGGAGTGATGCAGGAGTTGGTCGACAGGCAGATCATTCTCGACGAGTTCAAACAGCTTGGTGCATCGATCAAGCCCTACCTCATTGACGAGGAGATCAAGCGCCAGATGCGCGAGCTTTACAATGGTGATGAGGTGAAGTTCCGAGAGGAACTCAAGCGCAGCCGCCTGACGATGGAGGGTTACCGCGAGATGACTCGGGAAAAAATGGTGGTTCAAGCCATGCGGGCGCAGCAGTTTTCGGACGCTCCGCCGCCTTTGCCCAATGAGATTCGCGACGAGTATGAGGCGGTAAAACCGACACTGCGCGATGTGAGCAAGGATGTGATCAGCTTCCGCAAAATTTTCATCCCGGTCAGGGATGCCTCAGATCCGTCTGTAACGCCTGACGCGCAGCTTGCCCTTGCTGAGGATCTTGCCAAGCAGATCGCGAATGGCAAAGACATCGCCGAATTGGCCAAGGAGCATTCGAAGGACGCCTTTGCTGAAAATGGCGGGCTTCAGGAAAATGTGCCGCGCACCGATCTCTCGGCCGAATTTGCGGCGATCATTTTTGATTCAAAGGTCGATGCCATTGTTGGACCTCTTAAGGACCCGCAGGGTTTCACCATCGTCAAACCACTAAAAATTTCGTTCGGTTCGCCACCACCGCTGGAAAAGGTGCGAGAGATGATCGAGGAGCGTGTGCGCAAGAAAAAGACCTCCAGTCAGTATGAGAGATGGATCGAACTCCGGCGCAAACGCGCGATGGTGGATATCCGGATTTGACCTCACAGGGATTCGCTTATCCCGGCGATGAACGGATTGTGTTTTGTTTCCGCGCCCCATGTGGTTGCGGGACCGTGGCCAGGCAAGATGATGCAGTTCGGCGACAGGTGCTTGAAATTCAGTTGAAGGTTTTTGAGTGCCATGCGATAAGCCTCGGGAGTGGCACAGCCGCCCATGGATCCGGCGAAGAGCGCATCGCCTGTGATCAGTACCGAGGTTGAAAGTCCGTCAATGTGGTAGCCCAGTGCGGGAATCGCATGACCGGCGAGATCATAGGCTTGGATGATGATGGATCCGATGCGTAGTGACTCACCGGGTTTTATCGGAGTGGTTTCCCTGATGCCTTGTGCATGAATCGGAATGGAGTGTTGGAGCAGATTCTGGATGCCTCCAGTGTGATCGCGATGGGCATGGGTGATGAATACCCGGTCGGGCAGGCGGCCAAAGTGTCGATCCATCTCAGCAAACAAGTATTTGGCCTGATATCCCGCATCGAAAAGGATCAATTGGTTTTCCACTTCAATCACCCATGCGTTCACAGTTTCTTGGTTGAAGGGTAATTTGAAGCGATGAATTTCAGGTAAAATGTTTGCCTCTGGCCGATACGAGTGGATCGACGCGTAGGCCTCTGCATCGAGTCTGAATATGGTGGCAATCTTGCGTGCTAGGGATTCGTCGAATTGTCCTTTTTGAAATCGGTTGAATGCCGCGAGACTTATCTCCGCCCTGCGTGCGAGTTCCCGGGCAGAAAGCGCGTTGCCGATCATCGCCTTGCGCAAGATGTCGGTAAAGTCGTCCTCGGGCATTTCCATGCCCAAAGCGTTTGGCAAGTATGTCGCTGGGTCAATTCAAAGGCTTGTCCATACCGAAGGTTGCCGAGGAGGTTTTCCCGTGAATGATGGGTGGTGGATGAGCGGATGGACGGAACAAGCGCTGCGCACTGCGGCATCATGGCGGGCCTTCAAGGAGGGTATGGCTTTGCGTGAGAGTGGGGCGGTGGTGGAGGCGATGAAGACGGCTAATGGCTGGCGTGGGGCAGTGAGGGTTGGCAAGCGGATGTTTCGGGTAGGGGTGGTGGTGAAGTCGGCATCCGACTTTGAGGTTCTTTGCTCTTGCCCGGAAAATCAGGCGAGTAGTGAGGTGTGTTGTCATGCCGTGGCAACAGGTTTGCAGGCTTTGGCGTTTGCGAATGCCGTAAAAACGCCGGATGAGCCGAAGGCGGCAGCTGCGCAAAAATCCGCATGGGATTTGGTGATTCCGGGAAATTGGCGGGATGCCTTGCAGCGAGGAAAATTGAGCGTGTTGGTGCGTGAGTCGAAGGATGGAGAAATATCCGCTGCGGATGAAAAACTGGAGCTTTGGTTGGAGTCGCAGCGGGTGACGCGGAGTCCGGAAATGCATTTGCATCTCGATGGAAAGCGGGTGGATGATTTTTTGTCAGCGATCAGCGATCATTCGCGGGTGCGGTCGGGGGAATTGCCTGATGCCTTGCAAATTTCCAAAGGGGCTAGGATTACGGTGTCGGAGGTGGAGAATGCCGGTGATGTGGTACACTTAGTCCCTGCCGTAACAGAGTCCGACTGGCATGAGCTTGGTGGAGTGTTTTGGAGGGCGAGCGAATTGGGTCTTGAGCGCTTGGGCGATGGGGAGATGCCCGATGTGGGTGAAGGGATTATACGGGGTCTCGCGCGGAAAACTTCGGTCGAGTTGCCGATACGCGAATTTTTGGATCGCATCGGATTGTTTCAAAATTGGCTCGAATTGCCGGAATCGGGTTGGCTTGGCGAACTGCATTTTGTCCCCGCGCACTTTGAAGTTGTGATGTCCTTGGATGGATCCCTGTCGCGTGTGGAGGCTGGAGTTTCGCTTCGATATGAGATTGGCGATGCCGTTTTTCCAATGTCTGGAACTGTTGCCACATTGCCGCGTCTCGCGGGAAATCACTGTGAGGTGCGCGACTTGGCGGGCGAGGCCAAGGTGCTTGAGACGATGTGTGCCGCGGGATTTGATTTTTCGCTTAACGAGCGCGGGGTGCTTACAGGCGAGGCGGCGGTGATTGGTTTTCTATCGCGTGTTCTGCCGAAACTGCGAGTTGCATGGCAAATTGATGAAAGCGCAAATTTCAAACGAGCGCGTGAAAAGGTGGTGCTTGTTTCGCCACATTTTGAAATTCAGGGTTCGGGTGATGATTGGCTCAATTTTGATTTTTCGTATCAAACAGGTGATGGTGCACGCATTCCTGCCGCGGAGATCCAGCGCATGCTGCGGTCGGGTGGTGGGATTGAGAAGCGTAGCGATGGTCGGCGCATCGTCTTGTCCGATGACATTGGCGGCTTGATCGATCCCTTGATGGCCGAGCTCGATGTTCGCCAGGTGGGTGGTCACTATGAGGCAAGTGGCATTTCGGCGGATGTGATTGCTGAGCTGTGTGCGAATTTTTCGAAATCGAGCTCTGGGAAAAGCGTGGCGTTCGAGCCCTTTCAAAAGCCCGCTGCCCTGGTGGCCGAGCCAAGGCCTTATCAAATGGACGGCGCGGCATGGATGGCGGATCGCGTGCGGCGATTTGGTGGGGCTTTGTTGGCGGATGACATGGGGCTTGGCAAAACGCTGCAGGCGATTGCGGTTATCGAGCATTTGTTTGAAACGAAGCCTGACGAGTCTGGTTTTGTGCTGGTTGTGGCGACCGCTTCCTTGCTGGGTAACTGGCGCGCGGAGTTCGCGAGGTTTGCACCCAAGCGAAGAGTGGTCGTTTTGCATGGCTCGGGGCGCGAGAGTTTGCGCGAGGGGTTGAGCGATGGAGATGTCGTCATCACAAGTTATGGCACTTTGGCGCGTGATCTCGTTTGGCATCTTGGGCGTGAGTACCGCACGGTGGTGGTCGATGAAGCGAGCTTGATGCGAAACCCGGACACTGATCATGCTCGGGCTTTATTCAAATTGCGAAGTAAGGTTCGGATCGCACTCACTGGTACGCCACTTGAAAACGGGGTGGTTGATTTGTGGTCGATTTTTCGATTTGTCCAACCGGGTTGGCTTGGGGGGCGTGAAGATTTCAAACAGCAGTATGAAATGCCTCTGCGGGCAGTCGGTGGCGATTCCAGCGCGATGGGGCGACTTCGTCTGCGCTTGAAGCCGCTCATGTTGAGGCGCAGCAAGGAGCAGGTGGCGGCGGATCTGCCATCGAAATTGATCATCGACGAGTGGTGCGAGCTCACGGATCAGCAGAAGGTCGTGTACCGAGACTTACAGGTCGAAGGACGCAAACTGGTGCAGGTTGCGGGTGATTTCGGAAATGCTGCGGTGGCACGGATGCGGATGCTTACTGCTTTACTGAGACTTCGTCAGGCCTGTTGTGACCTATCGTTACTTGGAAACGAAAAATTGAAACAAATGTTGGTCTCCGAGAGATCCGCTAAAATGCAACGCCTGTTTGAACTTCTCGACGAAGCTATCAATGGAAATCATAAAGTGCTGATATTCAGTCAGTTTCAAAAGCAATTACTCGAAATTGAAAAGCATATCCAAGCGCGAAATTGGGATTGTTTGAGACTCGATGGACAGACGCGGAATCGTCAGGCTGTGGTGGATAAGTTTCAGTCAGCCGATGGCCCGCCGATTTTTTTGATCAGTCTCAAAGCGGGTGGTTACGGCTTGAACCTGACCGCAGCCGATGTGGTGATTCATTTTGATCCGTGGTGGAATCCGGCCGCCGAGGCGCAGGCAACGGATCGGGCTCATCGGATCGGGCAGACACGGCCAGTGACGGTTTATCGTTTGCTGACCCGTGGGACGGTGGAGGAAAAGGTAGTGCGGATGCAGGCGGGCAAGCGAGAGTTAGCGGCTGGCCTAGATGAGGAAGGCGGTGGCGATGGTGGCCTAACAGCGGCCGAGATGAGGTCGGTGCTTGCTGAGGATTGAGACTGAAGTCGCGGCTTCTTTATCTTCCCCAATATCAAATCACCAATCACCAATGTCTCTTCACTCCCCTCGCGAGGTACTCGCGTGAGCCTTTCACATATTTTTCGGCCCAGTGTTTTACTTTTGATTGTTCGTCGAGTGAGAGGGTACGGATGACCTTGGCGGGTGAGCCGAGAACGAGGGATCCGGGAGGGATGATGGTGCCGCCTGTGACGAGGGCTCCAGCACCGATGATCGAGCGTTCGCCGATGATGGTTCCATCGAGCACGATGGCGCCCATGCCGACGAGGACTTCGTCTTTGACCGTGCAGGCGTGAAGAATGGCCGAATGGCCGACCGTGACGAGTTCGCCGATGTGGCAGCCGAAGTCATCGGCGAGGTGGATGACCGCGTTATCCTGAATGTTGGAGCGCGGGCCGAGGGTGATCTCATTGATGTCGCCGCGAAGGGTGGCGTTGTACCACACGCTGGCTTCCTCGTGGATCGTGACGCGGCCGATCACATCGGCACTGGCGGCAATGAAAGCGCTTTCGTGGATCTTGGGATGAAAGGTCGAGAAGGATTCAATGGCCATAGAAAATGATAGGTCAGACTTTGTTTCGTACGGTGTCTTGCGTGACGGCTTGTTGCCAGAGTTCGCACAATTTTTCGGTGATGGTGGTTTGGGTGTATTCCGTGGATTCGTAGCGTGAGACGCGAACTACGCCACGGATGGCGGATGTGACGAAGACCTCGTGTGAGGCAAGGAGGTCATCTTCGGTCAAAGGTTTGGCTGAAGCATGAATGCCGTTTTTTTCGGCGAGTTCGATGATGAGTGCTCTTGTGATGCCGGGAAGGCAGCCGCTGTCATTGGGCGGGTAATGGAGAGCATCGTTGATGACGATAAAGATGTTGGAGGTCGTCGTCTCGCAGATGCGGTTTTCGTGATTGAGATAGAGCGCATCGTCGAAGCCGCGTTGCCGCGCGTTGTTGAGGGCGAGGAGGTTTTCTGCGTAAGAGGCGGATTTCATTCCCGCGAGAAATGATTCGCTTGGGTGGTGGAAGGGGGCCTTGCAGAGACTGATGCTTTGCGGTGGATCCTCAGAGCGGGAGACCGTGATCCACGCTAGGTGGTCGGATCCCAGTGTGGAGCTAGCGAGCGGGCCGGATCCGGCGCTGATTGCGAGTCGGACTCTGGCGCTGCCTTGGTTGAGTTTTGCTGCGGCGAGTTGTTGGATGATTGCGGATCGCAGATTGTTTGGCAGTGGGTTGCTCCATCCGAGTAGATTGCAGGAGGCAAGCATGCGCTCGATGTGGTGGTCGAGCAGGGCAGGTAAACCGTCGATGGCGAGAATCGTTTCGAAAAGTCCGAGTCCGTGGGTGAGTCCGCGGTCGGTTGGGCTCATGGGCAGTAAATCGGCATCGTGCCATTTGTTTTCGCGCCAATAACGGGTCATTGGTCGTGATGTTGCGTTATTGGGCGGCCTATGTAAATCCGTGATCGTCGTGCTTGTCATCGCATCTGGATGCATCAAATTTCGCGTGTGAGATTTCAGATATTTTTCAGTGCCGTGGTAGTGATAGGCCTTGGTTTGTTTGCGATGCAGATTCTGGAGCGCAACGAAGCACTTGGTTTTTTGCAAGGAGCCTTGACGCTGGGCGGAGGCTTGCTGATTTGCGGATTGTTTTCCCTCAAGTCGCAATGGCACGGCATCATTGGGGCCGGTGTCTTGGCTTTGTTGGGCTCAGGGCGAGGCTTGGGAAATTTCCCACATCTGCTGGATGTGCTCAGCGCAAAGGCGGATCGAGGGGCGGCTCCGCTGATCGAGTTGGGTGTGACTCTGGTTTGTCTGGTGCTGTTGGCTCGGGTGCTTGCGGCGCTGAATCGGGAGCGGGTGAGGCGGATGCTGGAGAAGGATTGATGGGTGCCGGGTAGCCGGGTGGGATATCGATCGGTGTGACTGGTGTTGGTGCTTTGAGAAGCGTGTCCTGCCATATGTGCAGGCTCGTGCTGCTGCCGCCGATTTCCTGAAGCAATTCGTGGCAGCGTTGACGCCATGTTTCGTAGTTGGGCGATTTTCGTTCGGGGTCCCTGCTGCCCGGGAAAACGATGTAGCTTACCTTCAGGTCCGAGACAGGGCGGCTGTAGGGTGAAGCGTTTGCATTCAGTTCGCGGGCGACGCGCAATGAGGCTTCGCCGACCTTGAAGGTGGGGCCTCCATCGCCGACGATGGAGGGATAAATTTTATCGTTGTGAACGATCACCGCGTAGTCGCCGGCCTTGGGTGAAAAAGGGTCAGAATCACGCAGGATGTTGACTGGGATCACGATGAAGGGATCGTGCTCGGCGATGAGAAAACTGCGGTTCTTCATATCCTCGATGCCGCGTTTCAGATAGGCGATGCGATCGCGCAGCCATGACTTGCGGTCGGGTGGTGTGGAAGTTGCGGCGAGTTCCGTTTCGGCAACCTTAATGCGTTTTTCCCAACCGGCGATCATCGGGTTTGGAGTCTTGGTTTGTTTTTCCCAGGCGAAACTGGTAAAGGGCTGATAATTGGTTGAATTGACGATTTCCTGTGACATTTCCGGTAATCGGTCGCCATCCGATCCATCAGACACCACATCCATTTCCGCCTGCATGAAAAAGACTGGCTTGCCGGAAATTGTGCGAAAATTGAGTATCGTTTCGCAGTCGTAAAAATTGTGTTTGCTGAGAAGTTCGTTGAGCGAGTTCGCGTCGCGCCGGATGTTGTTGATTTTATTGTCGTAGATCGCGTGAAACCATTTTGAGACTTCGGCCTTTTCAATAAGCGCAGCAAGACCGGGAAGCATGGATGAGATTTGCGGGTTGTTGACCGTGATTTCCGCAATCGATTTGACGGCATTGGGGCGCTTGAGGTTCAGCTCATAACTTGCGGTATAACTCTCCGGATGTTCGCGCTCAATTGATGCGATAGAGCCTTGGTCTATTTTTACTTCGGTCTTGAATGGGATGCCGCTGCGGAGTTTGCGGATATCGGTGACAGATCCAACAGCAGGCGTATTTGGGATCAACTGGGCTTTGAGTTGTCTGATTTCCTCAGCTGATTTTTTTTCCATTTCGGCACTGCGTTTTTTCAGTTCGGATTCCATTTCGGCCCGCAGTTTGGTTTCGAATTCCGATTGTTTGGGACTAACGTGGACGTCGGGCCTAGGATTTGCCTTGTTCTCTTTTTTGGCGGGCGATTTGAGTCCGAATGTGGCAAGTACTCCCACGATAAAGGCGATGGCGCTGAGGCCAAGGCTATGGATCCAGGAAATTTTTTTACACTTAATGGAAAACATCTGCCGTCAGTTTAGCGGCTTCGGTGGACACTTCAACCCTGGGTACAGACGAAATCGGGCTTTTGCAGCGATGGAGTTAAATTTTCCATTTCTTTGAAACTCGGTCATGACAAACCCGTCCCAATACTTACACTGGGGCCGTGAGCTATCAGGTTTTTGCCCGAAAATACCGTCCGCGGACATTTGATGATGTCTTGGGTCAGGATCATGTCGTGGTGACCCTTCGCAATGCGATCCAGCAGAACCGTTTGGCGCATGCCTATCTGTTTGTGGGGCCAAGGGGTACCGGCAAAACTTCGACTGCACGGATTTTTGCCAAGGCTTTGAACTGTACTAGCGGTCCGAAGGTGGATTTCGATCCTAACGAAGATGTCTGTGTCGAGATCGCCGAGGGGCGTTCGCTCGATGTGTTGGAGATCGACGGTGCCTCGAACAATGGCGTCGAGCAGGTGCGCGAGTTGCGGGATTCTGTAAAATTTGCGCCGAGTCGCGGTCAGTTTCGGATCTATTACATCGACGAGGTCCACATGCTTTCGAATGCGGCGTTCAATGCCTTGCTCAAGACACTCGAAGAGCCGCCGCCGCATGTGAAATTCATCTTTGCGACAACCGAGGCGCATAAAATTTTGCCGACGATTTTATCGCGGTGTCAGCGTTTCGATTTGCGGCCGATTCCGACGCAGTTGATTGCCGATCATTTGCTGCACATTGCGAGCAAGGAGGGCATCGATCTTGATCAGGCGGCCGCGTGGGCGATTGCCAAGGGAGCGGATGGTGGCATGCGTGACGCGCAATCGATGCTCGACCAGCTTGTGGCGTTTTGTGGTGATCGGATCGTTGAGGAAAATGTGCTCGATGTTTTTGGTTTTACCTCGCGTGAAAAGGTTGCGAATCTCGCAATCGCATTGTTGTCGCGTGACACGCCGACAGCCTTGTCGTTGATACAGAAAGAATCCGAGAGTGGTCGTGATCTTTCGCAATTGTTGGGTGAGTTGATTGGATGCTTGCGTGCTTTGCTTGTTGCGAAGCTGGATCCCGCAGCCGATGGAGAGGGGATTCCTGCTGAGCTTTGGCAGGCTTTGTTGGCCGCAAGCTCGGCTTATGAGTCTGATCGCATCCTTGCGGCGATCGATGTTTTTGCCGAGACCGAAAGCCGGATGAAATGGGCGACAAACAAGCGTCTTCACTTCGAACTTGGAGTGATCAAGTCAATCCAATCGCTGAACGAATTCCGAATTACCGATGTCATCAAGGCTCTCAATCGTGGCATCAGTACATGTGGCGATGATTTTTCCTCGTCGATGGAGATGGCTCCAGCATCAGTTGTTCCGGCATCGAAGGTTGAAGAGATCAAGCCAGTGGCGGCAGCGGCATCAAAACCGGCGGCGAAGCCCGCGACGAAATCCAAATCATCCGCATTCGAATCGCTAGGATCGCTGATCGAATCTGCTCCCGAAGTGAGCGAACCTGTGGCTGCATTGGAGCCACTGAAGCCCGAAGCGAAGGCGCAAATCATCGAGGCGCCGGCACCCAAGGAGACTGCGGCGGATGATTCATTTTATCAGGATCCGCTCGTGCAGGCCGCCTTGAAAAAATTTGAGGGCAAAATTGTAGGCGCGTGAAAAATTTGCCAATACCATCAATCATTCCATTATGAACATTGCCAAACTCATGAAACAAGCCCAGCAGATGCAGGCCGGGCTTGCCGCCAAACAGGAAGAACTTTCGAAGCAGACTGTCGAATCATCGGTCGGCGGCGGAAAGGTGACGGTCACTGCGAATTGCGCAGGAGATGTTTTGTCGATTCGGATTGCCCCGTCGGTGGTTGATCCCGCGGATGTGGAATTTCTTGAAGAGCTCGTGCTCAAGGGTGTGCAGGATGCCGTGAATACCGGCAAGGAGAAGGCTGCGGCAGAGATGAAAAAACTGACCGGCGGTCTTGGCATTCCGGGGATGTGAGTTTCCAAAGGATGTCACGGAGGAGGGCTTGACCCGATATCGCATGAGGGTGAAATTGCGGGCATGACTCGTGAGCAGATGGCTGTCGTGCTGGAAGAGATCGCGCTTCTGCTCGAACTCAAGGATGAGAATCCCTTCAAGGTGCGTGCTTATCGTCACGGCGCGGAGACCGTGATGGCATATGATGGCGACATCGTGAAGCTCGCCGAGGACAATGAGCTTGAGGGGATCAAGGGCATTGGTGAGGCGCTGCGCGACAAATTGCATGAGTTGGCCTCAACGGGTTCGTTAAAATTTCATCAGAAGTTGCGAGCGGAATTTCCCAAAGGTTTGCTGGGCTTGTTTGATCTCCAGGGATTGGGTCCGAAGAAGGTCAAGGCTTTGCATCGTGAGCTTGGGGTCGGGGGCGTTGGCGATCTCAAGGCGGCGTGTGAGGCAGGCAAGGTAGCTGGCCTGCCGGGCTTTGGCGTAAAGACCCAAGCGGCGATTCTTGAGGCGATTGCCTTGAAAGAAAAATTTGCCGATTCATTTCTGCTGGGTTCGGTCACACCGCTGGTTTCCGAGATTCTCGACACCTTGCGGATGCATCCGGAAATTTCGTTGGTGGCGGTTGCAGGTTCATTTCGTAGGGCCAAGGAAGTCGTTCATGATTTGGATTTTTTGGTGGCGACCAAGGAGCCGAAGTTTGTGTGTGAGGATTTTACAACCCTGACAGAGGTAGAATCGGTGATCGCATGCGGCGAGACGAAAGCGTCGGTGCGTTTGAAGAATGGCATCCAGTGCGATTTGCGTGCGGTGTCGAACAAGCAGTTTCCTTTTGCATTGCAGTACTTCAGTGGATCGAAGGAGCACAATGTGGCGTTGCGCGGGATTGCGTTGAAGAAGGGGCTTTCGCTCAATGAATACGGCTTTACGACGGTCGAAGGATCGTCGCGAAAAACGGAGGTTCCGGATAACATTCATGATGAGCGCGAGATTTACAAAGTATTGGGGCTGTCATTTATCGAGCCCGAGCTGCGGGAGAATCGTGGTGAAATTGAAGCGGCGGCCGAGCACAAGTTGCCGCGCCTGATCGAACTCCCGAACCTGCGCGGGACCTTTCACAATCACACCACTGCGTCCGACGGTCATCACACGTTGCAGGAAATGGCCGAGGAGGCGATGGAGTTGGGTCTCGGATACCTAGGCATTGCGGATCACTCGAAATCAATGGCTGTGGCCAATGGTCTCGATGAGGAGTGCCTTGCTGCGCAAGTGGCGGAGATTCGGAAGCTCAACCGCGAATTTTCCCATTTCCGTCTTTTTACCGGTAGCGAAGTCGATATCCTCAAGGATGGCACACTGGATTTTCATGACGATGTGCTCGCGTCACTCGATTACTGCGTGGCCTCGGTGCACACTTCGTTTCATTTGCCCGTAAAAGAAATGACGCGCCGGATATGTCGGGCGATGGAGAACCCGCATGTCACGATGCTGGGACATCTCACTGGGCGATTGCTGCTCAAGCGCGAGGCTTATGCCGTCGATCATGCGATGGTGATTGATTGTGCGGCGGAGACCAGGACAATCATCGAGCTCAATTGCAATCCGCAGCGGCTAGACATGGACTGGCGTTGGTGGAAGCGCGCGAAGGACAAGGGGGTACTTTGTTCGATCAACCCCGACGCGCATTCGAGAGAAGGTCTGCATCATCTAGGCCTCGGGGTACGCATTGCACGCAAGGGATGGCTGGAAAAAGGCGATGTGTTCAACACCCGCAAGACTGTTGAAATCGAGGCTTTTTTCAAGACCCCGAAAGCCAAGCGTTGAAGCTTGATGATCAGGCTTTGACCGACTTCACCGCATCAATGAGCGGTTTGGTGAAATCAACCACCGCCCGGACGGGATCCTGCGTGTGGAGTTCGACTTGTTTCACAATCGCCGATCCAACGATGACGCCATCGGCAGCCGCCGCCACCATTGCGGCTTGATCGGGTGTGCTGATGCCAAAGCCGACGCAGACAGGGACATCGGTGTGTTGTTTGATCGCGGCGACCATGGAGGCGATGTTGGCGGAGGGACCACCGTGGGCGCCGGTGACGCCGGTGCGTGAGAGTGCGTAGATAAAGCCTTGGGCGGATTGTGCGAGGGTGATCATGCGCTCGGGTGGGGTGGTCGGGGCGATGAGGCGGATCGCCTTGAGTTCGCTACTACCGGTGAGGCCCTTGTTGCGAGCGGCTTCATCGGGCGGCAGGTCGAGCAGGAGAATGCCATCGGCACCTGCCTCGGTTGCGTCGTGATGGAATGAATCAAAGCCGTAGGTGAAAACTGGATTGAGATAGGTGAAAAGAACGATCGGCGTTTCGTGCGATTTGCGGAATTCACGGATCAGGTCGAGAACGCGGGCGATGGTCATGCCCGATTTTAATGCGCGTTCGGCGGCCATTTGATTGACGATGCCATCGGCGAGCGGATCGGAAAAGGGAAGGCCGAGTTCAATGATGTCGGCACCGGTGTCGGCAAGCGACTTCATGACTTCGAGCGATGAATCAAAATTCGGATCGCCGGCGGCGATGTAAGCGACGAAGGCTTTTTGATTTTTTTCGCGAAGGGATTGGAATGTGCGGGCGAGACGATCGGACATGGGGAAATGGATAGGTGGTCTATCGGGCGTTTTTGGCGAGGGTTTCGCAGCGTTTGATGTCGAGTTTGCCAGAAGCGAGGACGGGGATTTCAGGAACTGGGATGATGGTTTTGGGGCACCACAGTGATGGGATGCCTTGTTCGAGGAGTTTGTAGCGAAGGTCGATGCAATCGCGCTCGATCGTGGTGTTGCCAAGCGCGGAAAGAAGCACGATGGCTTCGCCCTTTTGGGAATCGGGGACACCGACGATTGCGATGCGGCGTTCGGATTCCGCATCGAGACCGAGGGCTTTATTGACGGCACTTTCGATGGTTTCGTGGGGCACCATTTCTCCGCCGATTTTCGAGAAGCGGGAAATACGACCTTCAATATGAAGGAATCCCTCATCATCGACCCGGCCAACATCGCCGGTTCTAAACCAACCATCGGTCAGTACCTCGGCAGATTTTTCAGGTCTGCCTAAGTAGCCTTGAAAGATGTTCGCGCCTTTGAGCCAGATCATGCCTTGCTTATCTAATGTCAGGCTTTGATCGGTTGATGGGTCGGTGATGCGAATCGCGATGCCAGGCAGCAATTGGCCCACGGTGCCGTTGCGTGAGGATGGAATCGTGACGGCATGTTCGCGCTCCATGGGGTTGGGCAGGTTCACATTCGTGGCGGGAGAGGTTTCGGTGAGGCCGTAACCTTCTTGTGGTGTGATGCCGAATTTTTCGCTGAAGGCTTCTGAAAGAGATTGCGGCAGTTTTTCCGCGCCGGTGACGACCAATTTCAATGAGGCCAGTTGTGCGGAATCGACACGCTTCATGAAGCCGCGCATGAATGTCGGTGTCGAGAGCAGGACATCGACCTGGTGTATGGCGATGAGTTCTGCCAAGCGTTTGGTTTCCAGCGGGCTGGGATAGGTGACGAGGTTTATGCCTTGGATGACCGGAAACCAAAGGGTGACGGTTGAGCCGAACGAGTGAAAAAGTGGCAGGCATCCTAGCATCGAGGAATGCGGTGGCAGATCGAGGCGCGATGCAAATTGGGAGACATTTGCCAGCACATTGCGGTGGCTGAGTGCGACGCCTTTTGGTTCGCCTGAGGAGCCCGAAGTGAAGAGCAGCACGGCCTCGTCATTGCCGCGGCGGGTGTTGAGTCTGAGAAATTTGCCGATCAGTGATATGGGCAGGATTTTTGAAATGATGGCCCAGAGGATGATTTTCTTCTTCAGGCTTGGCATCGCGCGCTCGATGAAGATCAGGTCGCGATTGGGTGGCCACGGGAAGCTTGGCACGCGGCGAACGAAGGGGTCGGCGGTGATGAAGCGATCGACACCTGATTGGCGGATGGCGGAGCGCACGGCGTCGGGGCCAGCGGTGAAGTTGAAATTTACCGGAATTTTTCCGGCAAAAATGACGGCGAGGTTGGCGATAAGGCCGGCTTTGCCGGGAGGGAGCACGATCGCGACGCGCCGCTGATCGGTTTCTTCGCGGATCATGCGCGAGAATGCGAGGGCGGCTGCGAGAACCTTGTCGTAGCCAAGCTCCGAGTCATCGGCGCCATCGACAATTCGGCAATGTCTCCCATGTTTGCGCAAACCTTCTAGCAAAGCCGTTGCCAGCGATTGATCGAGCATCGCATGTTGTGAGAAGGCCTCTTCGTAGGCAGCAAGCAGCGCTTGACGAAAATTTGCGATGCTTGCCGATGAAGCTGGGATTTCTTCGCCGATGACGATGACTGCAGCGGGCAGGGAATTGGTATTTTCAGTCGATAGTGCCGATTCGCGCGGGCAGTCGATTGCGATTGGAAGAATGGGAAGTCCGAAAGAGCAAAGTACGCGCAGTTCTGCCGATGGGATGTGGCAAGGTGTGGCATTGCGGGTAGTGGCAGTGCCCGGGACATGAATCAGAACGCCACCATTTTCGAGATAGGTTTTGAGTTGGTTGCCGGCAACTTCAGGCGCGGAATCTGCGACGCTGAACATTGCGCCGGAATCGGATTTTTCCAAATGCGCGCGAATCGCGGGATCATGTTGTGCGGATTCCTCGATGAGCCATGTTATGCGGCGTTTCGAAAAAATTCTTTCGATCTCAAGCAGTTGAGCAAAATCAAGCCGCCCGGGTATCACAAGCACTCCGTATGAAGGAATGCGATCTTTGTGAAGCATGGACGGCATGAGTGGCATTAAGTGGCCTTGTTAGATTTGGTGTGTGAGCGATTTATCGAATAACCTGGGTTTTTACCATGGATTTTGTGAAATGAACGGGATCAGACGGCTGACCTTAGATGATCGATTGCCTCTCGCAGATCGGCGAGCGTAACGGTATCGATGACATTGGCACTGCCAAGTGCGAAGAGAACCACAAAGCGGATGTTGCCGGCGGAGAACTTTTTGTCGTGGGACAATTTTTCCATGACCGTGTCGGTGGCGATGGAATCGGGCAGAACCAGCGGGAGAGAGAAGCGCTTCAGGAGGTCGAGGATTTTGGCTGAGGCGTCGGTGCTGAGTCCCGCATGGCGTTGCGAGATGAGCAATGCGGCGCGGATGCCGAGGGAGATCGCTTCGCCATGAAGCAGTGAGCCATAGGGGACTGCAGCTTCGATGCCGTGGCCTATGGTGTGGCCGAAATTGAGCAGCGCACGGGTGCCGGTGGTTTCGTGTTCGTCGCTTTCAACAATGCGAGCCTTGATCGCAACATTTCGTGCGATGAGATCTGCGGGGATGTCACGACTTTGTGGGTTGAGGGCGGCAATCTCATCGAGCATCGTTGCATCGCGGATTGCGCCATGCTTGATCATTTCGGCAAAGCCTTGGTGAAACTCACGGTCCGGCAAAGTGGCGAGCGTGTCGGGATCGATGATCACCATGCGAGGTTGGTGAAAACAGCCGAGAAGGTTTTTTCCTTCGGTGAGATTGACGCCGGTCTTGCCGCCGACTGATGAATCTACCTGTGAGACGATGGTGGTGGGAATTTGGATGAAGGGCAGCCCGCGATAAAAAATCGACGCGACGAAACCCGCGAGATCGCCGATCACGCCACCGCCGAGTGCGATGACAAAAGACTTGCGATCATGTCCTGCGCGAATCATTTCGCGGCAGATGGACTCGGTCGCCTGCATTGACTTCGAACTCTCGCCGGCGGGAACCGTGTGAAGCGAGTGGGAAATGCTTGTAGCATCGAGCGCGGCGACCAGCGGCGATGCGTGAAGTTTCGCGACCGAATCATCGGTGATGATCGCTGCGCGGCGGCCGGTGAGCTCGGCGAGCTTGATCAAATTTCCGACATCACGGACGGAGCCCTTGGCGACATGGATGTCGTAGGAGCGTTCGGCGAGATCGACATGGACGGTCGTCATGGTCAGAGCATGAAACATGCATGGCGGATGTCCATCCCGGATCAGTTTTCCGGGACGACGAGTGCGCGCGGGGGTTTTTCGAAGAGTCGACCGCCGCCGGCGAGGTCGTACTTAACGAGAAACCAGATCGCGATCGCCAGAAGAAGCGAGAGGATCTTTGCGATCCAGTTGTTGGCCAGGTTCAGGTTCATGGGAAGGAGTTCCAGAGAAGAAGATTTCAGCGAGTTTTTCGCGAAAGACTTTTTCGGTGAGATTGCGCAGTAAAACGCCATTTTCGCAGATCGAGATGCCACCGGTTTCTTCGCTTACAACGACTGCGACGGCATCGCTGCGTTCGGTGAGGCCGATTGCCGCGCGGTGGCGCAGGCCGGTCGATCGGTCCTGCATTTCGCGTTCGGTGACCGGAAAGACGCATGCTGCCCCGGCGACACGGTCGTCGGCAATGATCATGCCACCATCGTGCAGCGGGGCTTTTGGATGGAATACCGTCATGGCGAGCTCGGGCGAGAAGCGGGCGTCAAGCATCACGCCGGTGTCGAGTTGTTCCTTGAGGCTGATGTCACGCTGAATGGCAAAGAGGGCACCGATACGTTTTTTTGAGAGTTGGATAACAGCGTCGGCGAAACGCTCCAGGAAGTCCAGTTGGCGTTTACTGTAGAATGAGAACAGGCGGTTGCTGCCGAGACGGGCAAGTCCGTTGCGAAGCTCCGGTTGGAAAATGACAATCAGCGCAAAGGCCAACACGGCAGCGGCACGGGTGATGATCCATTGGATAACCTCAAACTTGAAAAGGGCCGAAACCAGTGTGAGAAAGATCAATATCGTGATCAGCCCCACCAGAATCTGGGCGCCGCGGGTGGCCCTGAAAGTCCGATAAATCTGATAGATGCACGCCGCGAGGAGAAGGATCTCAACGCCGTCGCGCCAGTGCGATATGAGGAATTTCCACATGGATAATCAGCGATGCCCATATTAGTCCCCTTAATTTGATCTGACAACACCCGAAATTCAACGGTTGTCGCGTATTGGAATACTTTGACATGCCGCTTGATTGCGATAGTTTCAGATACCATGGATACTGTAGTGAAATCGAACAAACGCTCGGTAGTTTTGAGATGGGGTATCTTCGCTCTTCTGTTTGCGACTACGGCCTGTTATTCATTGTCAAAATCAGAGTCAGTGGCCTTTACGAAAATGTCGAAAATCAGCGGTGTGCCGGTTGAGCGTCTGCAGCGGGGGCATGGAATTTACCTTACCCAATGTGGCCAGTGTCATGAATTGGTGAAACCTGGGGACTTGAAGGTGGCTGACTGGCGTTTGGTGATGCCGGGGATGTGTTGGAATGCGGGGCTCACGCGTGCGGATGAGGCCTTGTTGCTTGAGTATGTGCTGGCTGCCAGATCATTGGATGAGGGTAAGAAAAAGGCCCTGCCGAGCGGTAGGGCCTTGTGAGTCGAATTTTTATTCGAAGGTTGGCGTTTTGTGGCAGTTGAAGTAGCCATCGCCGACATACATTGTCCCGGCGTAGTCCGGAAGAGGGCCGGAGTCGGGTGGCAGCGGAATGTTGCCGTGAGTGGCATCTTCGGGTTGGGAGTAGGCGATGTTGACCGGTGTGCCGACCTTCACGAGGCGATAGAATTTCGGTGAAAGGTTTTCATGCATGCGGATGCAGCCATGGGTGCAAGGGTGGTGCTTGATCCAACCGGTGTGGAATCCGTAATTGGCTTTGAATTCACACCAGTATGGCATTGGGGTGCCTTTAAACAACCAACCAGCTGGTTTTTTGCTCAACATGGTTTGTTTCACATTGCTGCCGTTGTGCGCATAACCATGAGTGTTGGCGCGTTTTTTTTCATTCTTGTTGAAGATACGGAAGCTGCCTGACGGTGTGGGGCTCCCAGGTGCGCCGACTGAAACAGGCATGGAGAGAAGACAATCGGAACCTTCCATGACATAAGCGCGTTGCTTGCTCAGTGAAACCTTCACGCTGACATTGTTCGGATTTTTTGGCAGCTTGGCTGGCCGATCATAAGCGCGATAGGCGGTAAGACCGCGCATGCCAGATGTCGAAGTGCAAGATGGCATGAAGATTGCCACGGCGGTGATGACGATGAGTATGGTGATGCTTTTCTGTTTCATGATTTCATGTTTTGGATCGTGGAGACTGTGACGATTTTTTGACGGATTGCAAGTGAATCGGAGAGATGGTTTGGAGTGGTGGTTGAAGTCTTGAAATTTTTTCAAAATGATTGTGATGAATTGATGAAAATTTGCAATGAAACTGGCTTGCAAAGTTCATTGAACGGATCGCAATCTCTCCGCGGAGACACTTTCCACATTCAAACATGTCAGAACTGCTAGAATACGAAGAATTGACCATTGCCCTCAAAAAGTGCCCCGAGTGGGAGCACGAAAAAAAGGCCATCACCCGAACCATTGAGTTTGAAGAATTCAACGACGCCATAGATTTCGTCAACGACCTTGCGGAAATCGCGGAGGAAGCCCAACACCATCCCGATATCACCATCCGTCATGCCAAGGTGAGCCTTCTTCTCACCACCCGAGATGCGGATGGTGTGACCATGCTGGACATCGAGCTGGCACAGCGCATCGACAACCTTGTGGACTGACTTTGCCGCAAGGCCAGTTTCTCAGCGTATTACCAGAATCTCACTTTCTTTGAGACCCGTGAGGTCTGAAAGTTTTGAGATGAGGCGTCGCAAAGTCAGGAAAAGAAATACGAGTATCGGCAATCCGATCACAGCGAAGCCCCAACCGGTCAATTTCGCGACGCGTTCGTTGTAGAGTTCGCGAGCGTTGTTGGCGCTGTGGTTGAGATCGCCGAGGAAATGGACTGCCAAACCAAAGTTGAGCAGCGTGCTTATAAAAAAGGACGCTGCGAACATGTATGTCGCACGCAGCATGATGGTGTTGTAGGCGGCTCTGGCGTTTTTCGCATCCACCTCGTGTTCGATCCTGGCGATGTCAAAAATTGAATCGCTGTAGAGAAAGACACGTAGCAGCGGGTTGGGCGTGTAGTGGGATCCGATGACTGCCAGACCGATGATGAACGGTATCGATGCCTCCTTAAGACCGAAAAGAATGTGAGCGTTCGGCTTGATTGTTCCGTCCGTATTCCAAAGGAAAATAGTCAGGCCCCCGGTTAAAACCACGGAGACCATGCCGAGGACTGAGAAGAAATTTGCTTTCCGGGTTTTGATGAAATGCCGGACGCCGTAAGCGATGGGAAATGCCAAGGCGACGATGAGTGCCTTTACGGGGCCGATGTGCCATGGCCGTGCCTGTTTGCCGATGGACTGGAGAAATTCCGGATCCTTGCTCAAATAACTCAGAGCGAGCACCGGAATCAGCACATTGACCAGAACATTGGCCAAGGGGTGTTCCTGATGGTGTTTGTTGTCGGGCATGGGTTAGGCCCTCGTGGGTTTGGGTTTTTTGAAAACAAGGCGGCCCCTGATTTGGGACCGCCTTGCCGATGGGTTGATCAAACCGTTCCGAAAATCGTGCGTCCGGTGGAGCGCAGGTCGTCGCATGCGGTTTTCATGCGTTCGCAAAGTCCGGCTTCGCCCTTCTTGAGATACGAGCGTGGATCGTAGGTTTTCTTGTCGCCGACTTCGCCGTCGATTTTGAGAACCCCTTCGATGTTTTGGCAGATGTGGGTGACAATCGGGCGCGTGAAAGCGTATTGCGTATCGGTGTCGATGTTCATTTTGACCACGCCGTAGTCGAGCGTTTCGCGAATTTCCGAAAGTTCGGAGCCTGAACCACCGTGGAAAACAAGGTCCATTTCAGCACCTTTTCCGTGCTTATCCATCACTGCCTTTTGGCCGTCACGAAGGATGGTGGGTTTGAGTTTCACCGCGCCGGGTTTGTAGGCGCCGTGAACATTGCCGAAAGTGGCTGCAAAGAGGAAACGACCGACCGGTTGAAGTGCCTCATAAACAGCGACCATGTCTTCCGGGGTGGTGTAGAGTTTTTCGGCAGGCACTCCCGAGGTGTCGTGGCCGTCTTCCTCACCACCGACCACACCGGCCTCGACTTCGAGGATGATTTCAAGATCGGCGCACTCCTTGAGGAGTTTTTTCGAGAGTTCGAGGTTTTCTGCGAGCGGGAGTTCCGAGGCGTCGAGCATGTGGCTTTGGAAAAGCGGGCCTTTGCCGTCAGCGATACGTTTTTTCGATGCCTCGAGAAGAGGACGGAGAAAAGGGTCGACCTTTTTGGGGTGGCAGTGGTCGGTGTGAAGTGCGATCAGCACGTCATGTTTCTCTGCAAGCAGGTGTGCGGCCTCGGCAAGCACGATAGCGCCATAAGCGGCGTCTTTCACGGCCGTGCCGGAAGCGAATTCGCCGCCGCCGGTCGAAATCTGAATGATTCCGTCCGATTTGGCTTCGGCGAAGGCGCGGAGGGCGCCATTGATGGTCGTGATCGATGTGACATTGATTGCCGGATAGGCATAGCCACCTTTTTGGGCGGCATCGAGCATGGCACGGTATTGGGCAGGTGTTGCAATTGGCATGACGGGATTTTCAGTAAACGAGCGTGAGACCATGCACAAGCGGGAAAGGGTGCTTTTTGGACGGATGCTTTCTCTTGCCAGTTGGTAGGGGTCGGGATTTAGATAAACTTCATGAGCGATTTGGCTCCAATTGTTTGCAGGCCGACCCGCTGGTTCATTACCAGAGTTTCGCTCATTTTGCTCATGCTGGCGGTGTTTGCGGTCCTTTTTTTCATCGATGGATCGACTGGGTATCGCAAAAAAAACATGGTTTTTTTCCTTTATCGCAATTTCCAGGCAGCCAATGAGCAATTTGCGGCGATGAAGGCCAAAGGTAATCTGACTCCGGCATCTTGGAGCGAATATGCGGCTGCACAGTCGGTGAATTTTCCCGTCGACCGCTCAACGCTCCCCAAGGATCTCACGCTGCCGATGCCGTGGCCAGCGTTGTTGCATGATTACGATCGGATGTTGCCGATGCATTGGAACAAACTTTGGCTCGAGTATTCCGGCAAAGAGGGCTTGAGTTCGAATCCGCCGGAACAAATTTACGACGCGAAAAAAATCCATGAGCAATGGGTGGTTTTCTGGATTTGTATCGGGCTTGGCGTATTGGCCATTTACATCTTTGTCCGCACCATGGGTCGCCGAATCGAGGCCGATGTCGATGGGGTGCTGGCACCTCAAGGTGTGAAGGTTCCCTATGCCGACATGAAGAGGTTGGATCTGCGCAAGTGGGACAACAAGGGCTTGGCCTACATTGATTACGAAGGGTTGTCGGGCAAGGGCAGGATCCGCGTCGACGGGCTAACTTATGGCGGCTTCAAGCTTGATCAGGATGAGCCGGCCGAGAGGTTGATGAAGCGGATTCGTTCAAAATTTTCTGGTGAGGTTATTGAATATGCGACCTTCGCGGCCGCAGCTGGCGCGGTGCTGCCGAGTGCCGCTGACCAAGGGGCCGACCAAGTCAATCACTGAATTCGTCATTGTGATTGATTTTCTGGATTGCCAAGTCCGCCCGAATGGCACTAATCATCTGCAACCCCAACACAAACCACCTTAATCATGTCAGAAAAAAGCATCGAAGACCGCGTAAAGGACATCATCGTCGAGCAACTCGGCGTAAACGCAGACCAAGTCACCCCAGAGGCCAAATTCGTCGAAGACCTCGGAGCGGACTCACTTGACACCGTGGAACTGGTAATGGCTTTCGAGGAAGAATTCGATATCGAAGTACCTGACGAAGAGGCTGAGAAGCTTCAGGCTGTCGGTGACGTCATCAGCTACATCAACAGCCAGCAGGGCTGATCGTTTCACGCAGGAATTTCCAAAGGCGGACCCCCTTGTGGCGTCCGCCTTTGTTGTTTTCGTTGAAAATCTTCAAGGCAAAGCGATCATTTCCCGACATGCATTCGCAAGACGATATTCACTACGCCCTCGAGACCACCAAAGTACTTCGGGAGCCGGATCATCGGATCATGACTTTTGGCGAGACACGATTTGAGTTTCAATTGATCAGCGAGCTGATGGACCGGGTAGGGCAAGTTCGCATTCGTACTGGCGAGGTCGAGGCACAGCGCCCGCGGATTTTGAAGCCTGAGGCTTTTCGCGAAATCGAGCTGGAGGGCTTCGATTCATCCGCACGCACAAGGTTTGATGAGATGCTTGAAAAATTTCGTTCGCAGGGCAGGGATTTGGCGTTTTTGCAATATGGATTTCATTTTCGCCGCAGCAGTGTGCAGGAGGAGATCGTGCATGACAGCATGGATTCCGTGCGGGAGCGTGTGATGGAAGATATCCGCAAAACGGGCAATCCATCGCGGGCCGTGATCGAAGGAGTGGACGATGCCTGGGAAGTTTCGATCCTGAAGTTTTCATTCGACATGATCCAGCGATCGCACGAGATCAACGCATTTGACTTCAAGCGTCGCGGTCTTATTTGAGAAGGTCTCCATGAGGATCCGTACAATTTTAAAGGCGTGCGCTTTGTGCGTGGTTTTGTTCCTCATGGTCTTCATTGGTTTGTTGGCTTATCATTCGACAACCAAACCAATGGGGCGCATTTTTGATCGTTTTCTTCCCGGTAAAGAGCTCGCGATAAGCGGCAAACCGTCGAATGAACTTGTGGCCCTGGTTGGTGCAAAAAACGTTCCGGAAATTGATCCTGGTGCGCAGTATTTTGACAGTGCTAAAAAAATGCTCGCCTTGGGCAGATTATCTGAGGCCAAAAATAAGCTGAGCGCCATCATTGCCAATCATCCGAGGTCCGAGCGGGCGAAGGCGTCCAGAAGAATTGTCGGGCAAATGAATTTGGATGAGTTGCTCTCATCGGGTCATCTTGAAAACAAGGTGACTCACTTCACCAAACATGGGGAATCCTATGATCAAATTGCAAAAAAGTATCGGAGTAATGCAGAATGCCTTTTGCAACTTAACATGCTAATGGATACGGATCGTCCAAAGGTGGATAGCAATTTGGTGATATTACCCATGGATTTCCAACTGACTCTTGAAGTTCAGAGGAAAGTCATCTCCTTATGGAGCGGCAACCGATATTTCTGTGAGTTCCCCGTTATTAAGTTCATTGACAGAATGCCGCAATTCCGTGGTGCGTCTCACATCGAATCAAGACTTGTCGCAAATGATTCCTTGAAACCTGGGCTTTCATCGCAAAATTTGAAGCAAGCGACCAAGGTCATCTGGTTGGCTTCGCCAACACTCAAGATTCAGGGGTGGGATGGCATGGGCTCGCCGCCGGAGGGGGTGATTTTGCTGGATAATGCCGACATGGAGGATCTTTTTCTTTTAACCCGTGTGGGGAATGAAGTTGTGATCCGCTGAACAGTATCGCTTGAGTCATCTCCTGTCTTGCATCCGGCCGCTCCAACGACAAAACTTCTTTCATGCAGCTCCTCGACTTCGAAAAGCCTGTAGCGGAACTTGAGCGCGAATTAGAAAAACTGCGCGCCAAATCAGCCTCGCAGGACATAGACATCTCCGAAGAGATAACGGTCATGGAAGCAAAACTGGCCGAAACGCGTAATCGCATTTACGAGAATCTAACGCCATGGCAGAGGGTTCAAATCGCGCGTCATACCTCCAGACCTTTCATGTTGGACTATCTGGCGCATGCATTTACAGATTTTTGCGAGCTGCACGGTGACCGTCACATTGGTGATGATGCGTCGATGCCCGGCGGATTTGCCTTATTGGGTGACCGCCGAGTGGTGGTGATCGGCCATCAGAAAGGTAGAGACACCAAGGAAAATTTGAAGCGCAACTTCGGTAGCGCTCATCCCGAGGGTTATCGCAAGGCGCTTCGTTTGATGAAAATCGCTGAAAAGTTTGGATTGCCTGTGATCGCGCTGATCGACACACCGGGCGCCTTTCCGGGCATAGGTGCCGAGGAGCGCAACATTGCTGAGGCGATCGCCTTCAACCTTCGCGAAATGATGTTGTTGAAGGTCCCGATCATCGCCGTTGTTTTGGGTGAAGGCGGGTCAGGTGGCGCACTTGGAATCGGTGTGGCAGATCGGGTTCTCATGCTTGAGAACGCCTATTACTCGGTCATTAGCCCCGAAGGATGCGCGGCGATTTTGTGGAAGCACCGCAAGCATGCGCCAGAGGCGGCCGATGCGATGAAGCTTGTGGCACCGGACCTCAAGGCCCTCGATCTTATTGACGATGTGGTTCCCGAGCCCACAGGCGGCGCTCATCACGACCATCAGGCCACGGCTGCGGCATTTCGTGATGTTGTTGCGAAACATCTTAACGATCTTGAGAAAATGAATGTCTCCAAGCTTCTTGATGGTCGATATGCCAAGTTCCGCAATTATGGAGAATGGCATCAGAAAAGGTGATCATGAATTCATGATTTTCGGTTGCTGAATTGCATCTTGGATTTACTCAATTTTGAAACATATGATACGCAAGCTACGCATGGGAATGGTTGGTGGTGGTCGGGGAGCCTTTATCGGTTCCGTTCATCGCATGGCTGCCAATTTGGACGGCAAGATCGAGCTGGTAGCCGGTTGTTTTTCCTCTGATGTGCAAAAATCCCGCCTTTCAGGCGAGGACCTCTTTTTGAATCCGTCCCGTGTTTACGGATCATATGCCGAAATGGCAAAGGCCGAGTCGCTCTTGCCGGCGGATCAGCGTATCGACTTTGTGTCCATCGTCACGCGAAACGATCTGCATTTTCCGGTGGCCAAAGCATTTCTTGAAGCTGGCATTCACGTGATTTGTGAGAAGCCGCTGGCGTTTTCACTTGAGCAGGCCCGCGAGCTTCGCGAAATCGTCAACAAAACGGGTTTGGTTTTTGCACTTACCCACAATTACACCGGATATCCGATGGTAAAAGAGGCAAGATCAATGGTGAAGGATGGGAAATTGGGACGGATACTCAAGGTTGTGGCTGAATATCCACAGGGATATGCGATTTCGTCTCTCAAGAATCATGATGAAAGTGCGATTTCCAACTGGCGCATGGATCCATCCGTATCCGGCGCTTCCAATTGCATAGGCGACATTGGTTCCCATGCTGAAAATTTGGCTCGCTACATTACAGGACTGGAACTCGAGGAGATAGCCGCCGACCTCAACACATTCATCCCGGGGCGTCCGTTGGATGACGATGGCAGCATGCTTGTGCGATATCAGGGAGGAGCGAGAGGGGTTTTGTATGCGTCACAAATTTCAACCGGCGATGAAAACAATCTCTGCATACGGGTGTATGGTGTCGAGGCCTCTTTGGAATGGCATCAGGAGCATCCGAACGAATTGATCGTAAAATACGATTCCAAGCCTCGTGAAATTTGGCGCCGTGGAAACTCTTACAATGGTGCGGATGCCACAAAATACACCCGTTTGCCATTCGGCCATCCAGAGGCTTTTATTGAAGCTTTTGCCAACATCTATCTCGCTGCTGCTGAAGCGATATGGGATCATAGCCTTGGGCTTTATCCGAAAGCTGGTGGCTATGATTTTCCAACGGTTGACGATGGCGTTGAAGGCATGGCTTTCATTGATGCCGCCGTCAATTCCTCGAAGGCAAACGCCAAATGGGTCAGGATAGAGCGAGCTAGTTAAGCGGATTCAGTCAATGGCAATCAATGCCGGCTCGTTGGCGGTAAGTTCTTCAAGTAATCGGGAGACGCATTTGGAATGTCCCGGTAAAACAAGATTCGGGCATATGTCCGCCAGCGGCTGAAGAACAAAGCTTCGCTCGTGCATGCGAGGATGGGGAAGAATCAGATCTTTTGAATCAGTTTGCAGATTCCCCAAATAAAGGATATCGAGATCGATGATGCGTGGCGCGTTGCGTTGAGGATTTGATTGGCGGCCCATCGATGTTTCGATGCTTCGTGTGTTGAGGAAAAGCTCTGATGCGGATCCTGCAAAACTGAATTCAACGACAGTGTTGAAGAAATCAGGCGAGCCCGGGGGGCAATCAAGAGGCTTCGTCCGGTAGGTGCGGGCCTTGAGAAAAATTGCGTTGTTTTCAGCGATTTCGCTAAGAAGACGAATTGCTTCGCTTAGATTGGCCATGCGATCGCCGAGATTCGAGCCGAGTGCGATACCTGCGCGTGGCATGGTCAATCCGTAAGGTTTTCCATTTTGGTGATGCCGTATGCATTAGCCATGCTCTCTTCCGCCTCAGTCACTTTGGATGAAGGAATCACGATTGGCCTGCCGGCACCAAACAACTCGATGACGTGAAACTCCGGCGCTTTTTCGGGGTGGAGGAGTTCGTAGGCGTGTTTCAGATCGACGACTTCGGTGCCATTGATCTTATCGACCGCATAGCCCGAAAATTCGCTGAGTTGGCTGGTGACGGGATTGCTTTCGATGCGAGTGAGCATGACAACATCACGGTGTTTTTGAAAGAGCCCCTTGGGAAGGTAGTCGGTGTAAAGTCTGCGCACTGTCACATCATCAAACTTTTCGGTGGCAAACAGGTTGGTATCCAACGGTTGAAAGACCAGACCGGCGAAGACGATGTATCTGGGATTTTTTTCATACTCGATGGCATACATTCGTGACCATGGAATCGGTGTCAGCGAAATTTCCACATGATTCCATGATCCATCGCGGAGGAAATTTACAGCAACTTTGTCGCCGGCAAATTTGCGTTCGACGATTTCGTTGAGATTTACTGTTTCTCCGTCGATTGTGACCATGCCGGCACTGTCGACCTTGTAACCGTCAAGTCCAGTGATGACATCCCCCGGCTTGAGGATGCCGTCACTGGCGCTGGTCGCGACCACGCGAGTGACAAGGACTCCGATACCATCATCAGGCAGGCCGAGTGCCGAGCGCATGGCGGGATTGTGGAGCGGAAACTCCGAAAATCCGAGATCGACATAGTGATCGTATTTTCCGTCATCAATATCCTTGAGGAAGCGTTTGATGACCGGGGTGGGGATGATGTAGCCAGTGTTGTCGGCTTGGCGCAGTCCTTGGAAGGCTACGCCGATGACTTTATCTCCCTGGATCACGGGGCCGCCGGAGTTGCCGGGATTAATCGCGGCATCGATCTGGATGGCGAGATGCGAATCGGCACGGGTGTGGGAATAGGTTTGGAAGTCGATGCGTGAGACCACGCCGCGGGTGACAGAGATGCGGTCGCCGCCGATCGGATAGCCAATCACGCGAACTTGGGACTCAAGGCTCGGCACATCGCCGAATTCGAATTTGGGAAATGATTCGAAGTCTTTGAAATTTTCGACAGAGAGCAGGGCTAGGTCGCAATCGTGAGCAATGTGTTCGACCTTGGCTGGGTATTTTACAGGACTGCCATGGACGGTTATCAGCAGGCGGCGGGCGTTGGAAACCACGTGCGCGTTGGTGAGAATTCGGTTTTTTCCGATAATGAAACCGGTGCCGATTCCGCCACCGAAGCGACCTGAATTCCAAGGAGTTTGGTAGTCGGGGACTTGGGTGGCGACTTCGATACGCAGAACTGAACGATAGACATCAGAGGGGGCGGCGAATGCGGCATTTGCCAGTAGGAAAATCAGGGCGAGGTGGATCAGTCGCATAGATGTGTGCAAGGATAGGTCGAGCCGTGATTGTGGCAAAGAAAATTTGGGTTTTGCTGGCATGCATTGCAATCGGGGCTTGTGGAAGCATGACCTTAAAGATAGATAGGACGCATGGAGCATCATGTGTATTTTTGGCTCAAAGAAGGGTGTCGGAACGACGTGCAACGCACTGAATTCGAAAAAGCGCTGGCTGAATTAACTGACATTGATCTTGTGGCAGGCGGCCGCTGGGCAGTGCCTGCCAAGGTTGAGATCAGGCCAGTGGTCGATCAGTCGTGGGATTATGCGCTGAGCATGCAGTTTGATTCGCTTGATGATCACGATGCTTATCAGGTGCATCCTTCACACACGACCTTTATCGAAGGTTACCGCGAGTGGTGGGCGAAGGTCTTGGTGATGGATTTGGAGTGAAACGGATATTGGCGGATTTTATCGGCTGGCAAAGCGGCGATCGTGTGGGATGCTGGGCATGCCGACTGTGTCCGATCTTTTTTCCACTCCCGCCGCCACGACCCGCAAGTGTGATGCGCCAGAGCCGCTTGCTTCACGCATGCGGCCGCGGTCCTTGGATGAGGTGGCCGGGCAGCGTCACATTTTGGGCGAGGGAAAATTACTTCGGCGCGCGATTGAATCGGATCGCTTCACATCGCTGATTTTTTACGGCCCGCCTGGCACGGGGAAAACTTCGCTAGCCGGTGTGATCGCGAGGACGACCGGTTCGCGTTTCGAGTCACTCAATGGCGTTGAGTCGAATGTGGCCGAGATCCGGGCTAGGATTGATCAAGCTCGTACCTGGCGCGAGCTGAGGGGTGAGACAACGATCCTTTTCATTGATGAGATTCATCGTTTCAACAAAGCACAGCAGGATGTGCTGTTGCCGCACATTGAGCGCGGAGTGGTGAGGTTCATTGGTGCGACGACGCACAACCCGTATTTCCATGTCAATTCGCCCTTGGTTTCACGCTCGCAGGTTTTCCAACTCGAGCCAGTGCCGGTGGATGAGGTTGTGCGTTTGTTGCAGCGGGCATTGGCTGATGAGGATCGCGGATTTGGTGGCAAATTGGTCGAGGCAAGTGCCGAGGCCTTGGATCACCTTGCGGAGAAATCCGATGGCGATGCACGCAAGGCGCTGACCGCGCTTGAGTTGGCGGTGATGACCACGCCGGCGGATGAGGATGGCGTGATTCGGATCACGCTTGGGGTTGCTGAAGAATCCATTCAGCGCAAGGCTGTGGTTTACGATGCGGATGGCGATGCGCATTACGACACTGCTTCGGCATTCATCAAATCGATTCGCGGTTCGGATCCTGATGCCGCGCTTTATTGGCTCGCCAAGATGTTGCATGCCGGTGAGGACCCGAGATTCATTTCACGGAGGTTGGTGATTGCCGCGTCGGAGGACATCGGGCTTGCGGATTCGAATGCCTTGCGGGTGGCCTTGGATGCGCATCATGCTTTGGAATTTGTCGGCTTGCCCGAGGGGCGGATTCCGCTGGCGCATGCCACCGTGTATTTGGCTACGGCGCCAAAATCGAACACCGCATATGCGGCGTTGGGCAAGGCGATGGCCGACATCGAGCAAGGCCGGACTCTGGCGGTGCCGCCGCATTTGCGCACGGCGACGCGCAAGAAACTTGCGGCGGCTTCGGGTGAGAGTGAGTCCAAGCTGCAATATTTTTACTCCCACGATTTCGAGGGCGCTTATGTGCCGCAGTCGTATTTGCCGGAGGGCCGCGTTTATTACGAGGCTGGTGACCAGGGCATGGAAAAGCGCATCAGGGAGCGGCTTGATTACTGGCGTGCCTTAGCGAAG
>CAZXHZ010000035.1:0-2213 GCA_964639755.1 uncultured Luteolibacter sp.
GGCTTGAGGTTCCAGACGTACGAGGATCCGACACCGGCCTTGCAGTCCTGGCCGCGTGGCGGGGTGGCGATGCGGACATTGAAACGCAGTTGCGTGTCCTTATCGGGGTTGGTCGCCAGCGAGTAGTTGCGCCGCAACTCCGAGTGGTTTTCGGTTTCGTAATCGAAAACATGATTGGCTCTCCAGACCGCGTCGAAGGGTGGGCGGATCTTGAAACTTTCGAATGAAATTTTGCCGTAGGCGGGAATCGCCATCTGGATGTACTGACCTGCTTGGTACTTGAGCTTTGGCGAATCCGGTAGCGGCTCGAGGACGACTTCCTTGATGAAGGTCGAGACATTCTCGTTGCTGACGACGCGGAATTCGTAGGTCGTGGCCGCCTGCTTGGCGCCGATGCCGCCGGCCTTGTACACATTCATGAAGATGCGGCCATCGCTCACGCGCACCGGATAAGTTTTGAGTGCGACGCAGACCGGCGGGCGTTGGGTGGAGCCGTCGCGCACATCGAAGCGGCCGTTGTGTTTTGGGCATTCGATGAGGTTGCCTTTTACCAATCCGGTGGCGAGGTGGGTGTTGCCGTGCGTGCAGATGCCGTCGGTGGCATAGTATTGATCCTCGCCCGAGCGATAGACCGCGTAGGTGGCACCGCCATAGTCGAAGCGCAGCACATCCTCGCGCAACAGCGAGTCGGCAGGCGCGACCTCGATCCAACCTTCGGCATCGGCAATGCCGGTCGAAACCACGGTTTTTGCCGCCTCATTCGCCGCCGAGCGAACCGTTGGGGTCGGCAGTTTGCGTTTCACAAAATAGCCGGGGTCCTTCACCTGGCGAAGCACGGCGGGGATGATCTCACGCCACGCGTCGAAGAGGCTGCGGTAGGGCGTGGGCATGTCCTCCTTCACCACCTCGTGGAGTCGCGGCAGGTTGTGATATGGTACCAGCGGAAACATGTGGTGTTCGACATGGTAGTTCATGTTCCAATACAGGAAGCGATTGATCGCGTTCATGTAAACCGTGCGGCAGTTCATGCGGTGATCGAGCACATTCTCCGCGAGACCGGCGTGTTGGGTGAAACCATAGATCGGCATCAGCCATGATCCGAGGAGGTTGGGCAGGCCGATGTAAAGCAGCGGCAGGATGCTGCGGTAGTAAATGCATGCGGCGATCACCGCGACATAGATCAGCAGGCTGATGCGGGCTTTGAAATAAATCGTGGGACGCGCCGACTCGGGGATGTAGGTCGCTTCTTCGGCATCAAGGCTGCCTGCGGCGTGGCGGATCAATTTTTTGAAATACGAGATCGCTGCCGGATACCCGAGAAATGCGGTGATGAATGACTTCATGTCCGCCGGGCGTGGCACGGCGATTTCCGGATCGCGACCGACGACGATCGTGTCGCTGTGGTGGCGGGTGTGGCTCCAACGCCAGACGGTGCTTTCGCGCATCACCATGAACGATGAAATTTCATAGAGCGCGTTGTTCATCCAATCGCTTTTGAAGGCGGTGCCGTGGCTTGATTCGTGCCAGCGCGAATCGGAGGTCGTGCCATAGATCACCCAATACACCATGAACGGGATGAGCGCCCATGCGGTGGGCCAAAGCAGGAAAGCGGCATAACCCGAAACTCCGAGCAGCGCGATCCAGATGATCGTGTCGCGAATCGCCGGACCGTTCTTGCGCTCGAGCAACTCGCGCATCACATCGCGCGGCACGGGGCATTGATACCACTCGGCCTCGGCGAGACCTTTTTCGACAGCCAGTTTGGAATTCACCCCGACGAGGCTGTAATCGCTCAATTGATGGGGTTTCGCTTCGGGTTCGGCAATGGCGCTCATGATGATGGTTTGGTTGTTGGAGAATTTTTTGAATGTCGAAAGGGCCGATCTGTTTGCGGTTTCCGACGATGCATGAAGATAGGGAATATGCTTCCGATGCCAATGGGCGAGGGTCTGATAAATATGCACAAAATTCGCATTCGGGCTTGCAGGGCCGCAGGGCGATCGGCGATGGTTTTTGTGGTCATCAAGCCCCCTCCGCCTATGTCGCATGCCATCACGCCGCCAAGTCGCTTGGCCTTGAAGTACATTTACGGCTCGGTGGTGCGCTATCGTCCCGGCGACAAATTGGCGCCGCGCGTGCTGAGTGATTATGAGCTGGTACTGATGATCGAGGGCACGGCCAACTACCGGCTCAATGGGGTGGACCACAAGGTG
>CAZXHZ010000036.1:0-41447 GCA_964639755.1 uncultured Luteolibacter sp.
CCGATGAGTTCGGCATAAATTTTCGCGCCGCGTTTTTTCGCGTGCTCAAGTTCTTCGATCATCACGACTCCGGCGCCTTCACCCATCACGAAGCCATCGCGGTTTTTGTCGAAGGGGCGTGATGCGCGTTCCGGCTCATCATTGCGCGTGCTGAGGGCCTTCATGTTGCCAAAGCCACAGAGGCCCATCGGCAGGATCGTCGCCTCGGCACCACCGCAGAGGAAGCCGTCGGCATCGCCAAACTTGATGATGCGCCATGCCTCGCCGATGTTGTGATTCGAAGTCGCGCAGGCAGTAACGATCACCATGTTCGGGCCCTTGAGGCCGTACTCCATCGAGATGATGCCGCTGGCGATGTTGGAAATCATCATCGGAATCGTGAACGGCGAAACCCGTTTTGGCCCGCGCGTCATGTAAGTCGTATGCTCGTTTTCAAGCGTGGCCAAACCCCCAATGCCGCTGCCGACCATCACGCCGAAACGACGCGGGTCGATCGCCGAAACATCGAGGCCGGAATCGGTCATCGCCATCTTCGAAGCCGCAACGGCAAATTGCACATAGCGGTCGGCACGACGGGAATCCTTGGGCACATTAAAATAGCCGTCGGGCTCGAAATTTTTGACCTCACCGGCAATCTTGCAATCGAAGGGCCCGGGGTCGAGTTGAGTGATCCTTGCAATGCCGCTGCGCCCCGCCTTCATGCCTTCCCATGTGGAGGAAAGGTCGTTGCCAAGTGGGGAGAGGCAGCCGATGCCGGTGATGACGACGCGTCTTTCGTTCATAGTTCCGGCGGCGAATCTGCCCGCTTCGATGGGCTCGCGCAAGCAATCATCACGCTGGCTGTCACTTCCTTTCGTTGCGCGCCCCACAGCATGGGCAATCGACTAGGCCCCGCTCCGGAACTTCAAAAGCATGCAGGCACAGCCGACATATGACTCGCCGTGCCACAGCGCGTGTTTCAGCCCGAGCCCGGGAAGTCCGCGCAATGACAGTCGCGAATAATATCAGGACCAATGGCAGGCTCACTGCCAGGACAGCAAGCTCAGTGAGGGTCAGGCGCATGGAGGGCTTGGTTGATGATCCCAAGGTCGAGCACCAACCAGCGATCGGCGCTTTCGTGAATAAACTGAAACTCCAACTGACGAAGCCAGTCGCTCAGCGGAGCCGCAACAGGCGAATCGCCACCGGTCAAGGCGATGCAATCGATCACCCGACCGGAGGCATCGGCATGAACCATAAAGCGCCAGGAATCCCGCATCGCCTTGGCATCGATGGTAACGGAAAACTCCGGCATTTGCTGAGGCATTTCCGAGGCCTTGATGCCTGAAAGTGGGGAAAGTATCGGGCGGGGGCGTGATTCCGATAAAATCGGGCCTTCGATCGCAGCGGGCACGCGGCGGGGAAAAACAAGTTCGCCTGCCATCGCGAGGCGTGGATTTTCGTCCGGCGGCGAATCGGGCAAAGGTCGCAGTGCAGGCACATAGGGCGGGGGAGTCCAGCGAAGTGCCTCAAACGCGGCCTCTTCAAGTTTCAACACCGATGCCTCACCGACAGGATCAAAGCGCAGCGGCAAAGGCCCTTCCTCGCGGGCCCGGCGTTTCAACTCCATGCCGATGGCGTCATCGCCGGCGAGCACCAATGATGCGCGCTGAACGCGTGAGGGCGAGGCAAATCCCAGATCTATGCGCAACGAATGAAGCATGAAAGCGAAGCCCGCACCCGTGATCAGAAAAGCGATCACCATAGGCATCAACGAATCGCCTTTGCGCGACCAAGGGAAGAGCAGGCCGGCGGCATCAGCGTGTTTGTCGTTCACGATGGACGGCGAGGTCATTTGGAAATTTCCGTTTGCGGCGTTGCAGTTTTTTCAACGCCACTCGAGCCAACCAACGCGAGACGAAAGCCCTTGGCGAGAATGAGCTCGCTCACTTCGCGTTCCGCGCCGACATCCGTGCCGGCATCGCTTTGCAGCAACACAACCACCCGCGCCGAAGCCCCTTGTGCGCGCAAATTTTCCAAGCGCGACTCCAGCCCCGCAAGATCGACAAGCTCGCGGCCAAAATGAATCCGCACGCCTACTCCCGCATCGGCCAGCGTGATCACCAATGTTTGCTCGAAGCGCTCCAACTGAAATCGCGTGGGCGGCGAATCCACCGTGATGCCGGATTGGTTCATGAGCGAAGCTCCCGCAACATGGAGCAACCACAGCAGGGCGAAAAGATTCACCACCGGCAGCGCGTGCAGCAGCGCCGGTCGCTCGGGCAGCGACATTTCAAGTTTCAACGGCTTGCTCCTCCCGCGGGGTTGGGCGCCTTTCTACCCGCACTTACCTCAACGCGGAACGGCGCATATTCCACTTCTTCGCGGGCATCGCAGATCATGTGCACCATCTCGATGCCTGCGCGCTCAATGCTGTGCACAAGTCGTTTGGCGCGACCGAGGAAATAAAGGTAAAACACATACATCGGCACCGCCACGACCAAGCCCATTACCGAGGTGATCAGCGCAATGGTGATGCCGGCGGTCATTTCCGCAGGACCGCCCAAGCCTCCCTGCGCGCCAGTTTTCTGAAAAACCTCAAGCATGCCGAGAAATGTTCCAAGCACTCCAATCAACGGCGAAAGAAGCGCGACACCAAGAATCACCCTGATGTTTTTTTCGATTCGCGGAACTTCCAGTTGTCCGGCCTCATGCGTCACATCGCGAAGATCGGAGCGTGAAAGATAATAGCGCAAAAGGGCGGCATGCGAAACGCGTGCGACCGGCCCTGGAGCACGTGCGGCCTCATGCAAGGCTTCGGCAAAAGCCCGCCGGCGCACATGCTGTGAAAGGCCGACAAGCAGATCGCTCACATTGATCCGGGCGCGATAAAAGAAAAAGGCGCGCTCAATCACGCAAACCGATCCCACAAAAGCCAATGCGAACAGCACCCATACCAATGGGCCGCCACGCTCAATCAATCCCGCAGGTTCCAGCATTGCCAGCATCATCGGCGCCAAGCCTAAAGCATGGCCCAAGCCGCTGACCAGCACCAAACGCCGCGTGCCCCGCGCAGCTGCCCTTAGCCCTTGAACGTGTGGGCCGGCACACCCTTTACCCCAAGACCGCAAATTACAAACAGGCGTCCGGCATGCTCTTCCTTGGCGGTCTTGTGCACGCCGGTGGTGACAAAAAGATCCGCGAAATTCTCGCCACCAAACGCACAAGCGGTCGTCTCCAGGCAGGGCAGGGCAATGCGGTGAATTTCCTGACCTTTTGCCGGATCAAAACACGACACGCAGCCGCCATGGCAAAATGCGATCCACAGATTGCCGTCGGCATCGATTGTCATGCCGTCGGGCGAGGCATCGATGTGCGCGGTGGAAATGACCGAACGCGGGTTCTTCAAATTTCCATCTTCGTAATCGAAGGCCAGAACCTCCTTGCGCGGCGTGTCGATGTAGTAGACCAACTTTCCATCGAGCGACCATGCGATGCCGTTGGAGTTGGTCACCGGTGCAAAGGCTTCGTGGACGCTGAGATCGGGGTCGAGCCGATAGAGCTTCGCGTCGCCGGTCTTTTTGACGAGACTGATCGATCCCGCAAAAAATCTCCCATCGGGCGAGCATTTGCCATCGTTGAAACGGTTGTCTGGCTTGTCAGCCTCAGGATCGGCGATCGGTGTGAGCGCGCCGGTTTCTTCATCAAAAAACGAAAACCCATGATCGCCCGCAATGACCAAGCCGCCCCCGGCGCGTGGAACCACCGCGCCAACGCGCTCTGCGACCGGCCAAGATGTTTCGCTGCCGTCCTCCGGATTGTAACGATGGATCATGCGGCCTTCGATATCGACATAGTACAAATGGGCGCCGAACCAAATCGGGCCTTCACCCCACTGGCTGCGAATGTGTCCCAGCGGCTCAATTCGGATCATGCGTCGAGATTAAGCCGCGGCCCGACCATCAACAATGGAAAACAAATGGGTCTTGCGCCCGCTTGCATTGGGCAAATTTTGTTGGATCTTGGTCTTCATGCCCGCGGATTTTTGTGCAATCCCCCAACGCCTTGGACGGGGTTTGCTCAATCTGCTTTATCCCGGGGAGTGCGCCTTGTGCAAAACTCGGGTTCGTGATCAGCGGGCGCTCTGCGACACATGCGCGGCGGATCTTCCGCGCATCGTTGAACCATTTTGCCAAACTTGCGGCATGGCTTATCAGGGAGCGATCGACCGATCCTTTGAATGCCCAAATTGCAGCGAGCTTTCGTTCACATTCGAGTTTGCGCGACCGGCGATGCTCAAGGACACCCGCACGCTCGATCTCATCCATCAACTCAAATACCAACGCTCGCTGCATTTGGCCAAGGAGTTGGGAAGTCTTGCAGCGGAAGCATTTCAAAACGACCCTCGGCTCAAGATCGCACTCGAGGAAAAGTGGCCGCTCGTCCCGGTGCCCTTGCATCGCGGCAGGCTCATTCATCGCCATTTCAACCAAGCCGAAGAAATCGCACTCGCCATCAGCCACCACATCGACCTACCGATGATTTCCGCATTGCGACGCACACGCGACACCGGCACGCAAACACGCCTGAGCCGTAAACAGCGCATGAAAAACCTCCAAGGCTCATTCGAAATCTCCAAGGCCGGGAAAAACCGGATCCAACACGCGGCGGAGGGCGCAGTGCTGATCGATGATGTTCTGACCACCGGCTCAACCGTCAACGAATGCGCCAAAACCCTTCGCCGCGCGGGTTTTCACAAGGTCGTGGTGGTCACCGTGATGCGCGGTTAATCATTCGCAGCCGGCCGTTTGATCGCGAAGCGGCAAAGCACAACTGTCATGGCGAGCGCAATCAGCGGCAGAAGACCCGTGCGAAAATCACCCATGCCAAGCCAAAGTTCATTGGGTTTTTTCACGGCGACGAAGTGATGCGTCATGATGAAAAATTTCAGCGCGATGATCCATCCGGCGTGAAGCCCAATCGGCAACCACAAGGCACCACTACGCAAGCGAGCCCACGCGAGCGCGAGGCCCACGGCCAGCATCGGGATGAATTCGGTAAGAATGAAAATCCCGCAGGTGAAATGAGCAAGGACGCCACCAAGCAATGAGAAGCCCGCAAGCCAATGCGTGGGGTCCAACACACGCCATGCTTGAGGTGGTTCGACAAAATGCAGCGCCGCAAACAACAGCGAGGCGCCAACACATGCGGTGAGCGGTCGAGCATAACGAAGCCACAATCCCAGCAACAGCCCGCGAAAGAGCCACTCCTCAACCAAAGACACAGCCACGGCGGGAACCAGCACCTGAGACAGCACGCGGCCAAGTTCCGCAGGTTTTTTGTTCTGCGCGAAAACGCCCATCGACTCCAACAAAGATGCAAATCCCCACAACACGCCAATCGCGATGAGGCATCCGGCCAAGCTCTGGATCATCGCTGACTTCCACGACAATTTTTGCCACAGACGCTTGGCCCCGTCGCTACCCTCCGCACGAAGGAAACGCAGCCGGCGCAGGAGAAACGGCAGCAATATCAAGGCCGCCAACAACAGGGCGCGATTGAAATAACGACCAAAACCGGCACGGTGACATGAGCGGCCGACAGATTCAATGAGCCGCGGAAAATCACCCGCTGCGGTAAATTCCGCGAATGCCTTACCCACTTGGTAAAGCCATGGCGCAAGCACGGCAGCCAACACGAACGAGCCAACGACCCAAATGACCGCAGCCCCAATTTCGGATCGCACGAACCGCCTCACGGGAGCGGATTAAATACAATCCGCCCCGTTTGTCGAGTGCCGCACGAACGAAGTTCTAACGAACTTCATTGTTCGATCCGAGCGCGATGTTCACCTGGAACCAGAGCGATTGCTCATCGTCCTCGCCGGCGACCGAATCAAAGTTGTACTGCGTGCGCAATCCAACGCGGCGCGCATCATCAAGCCACCAGGTGAGCGATGGCGAAACGCGGAACCTCTCGGCCTGGCCGAAGTCGTCCGCGCCACCAATCCACGCCACGCGCAGACCGCTGTCGAAGCGCGGCGACCAGGTCATGATCGCATGGCTATGAATGCCATTTTCGTCGTAATTTCCGACAAAGGTTTCATCGATCACGCCGTCGCCATTTTCGTCGTGCTGACTAAAAGCATCCACATCGCGCCACAGCCATTCCGTGCGCCAACGGAACGCGCGCCCGCCTTTTTCCAAACCATTCTCGCGCCAGAGGTATTCGACATCCATGCCGAACACATTCGTGTCGCGACCAAATCCGTTGGTTCCGCCGGCCCATGAAGTGCCTGCCGTAATGGAGTGGAAATCATTGATCCTGTTTCTTGCCATCAAACGCGCGGTGACGACATCGTCGGCCACAAACGCGCCATCGGCCTCGTGCGGGATTTCTTCGCCCTCATGTTCATGTTCTTCCTCATGATCGTGCGCCGGCGCGTTGCCGTAGCCAAGCGATGCGATCGACACCCATGCGGGGTCAAGCCCGAGCGGCAGCGTCCATGAAAGCTCCGCGCCTTCGAGCAAAAGCCCGTCCTCGCCGAGCATGCGGGTGTTGGCAATCTCTGCATCGACAAAATCCCACGCGTGCAAGTGCTTGTCATTAAGCGCGCCAAAACGCGTCAAATAACGACCGCCCTTGATTTCGAATCCGCCAGGAATGTTGATGAATTTTCCAAAAGCCTCTTCCAGCTCGCCGTCCCAATCGCCAGTGGTGTCCTGATAAAAAAGATAGTTGGAAAACGCTTCAAAATATTGCGTACGCACCGAAAGACCCGGCTCGATGGCCTGCGCCGAAAACGGATCACGCTTTGGATCATGACCGCCGGAAGCAAGTTCCTCGGCCTTCCCCGTGCTAAAGCCGCCCACACCATGGAAATGCAAGTTGGGAAACAGCAAGCCGCCGATGCCCCAGTCGTTGAATTTCTCCCAATCATCCGCCGGATTCGCAAAAATGGTGTGGGCGGGGGCAAAGAGCAGCGCCGAAAGCGCGAGCCATCGTGTTGGTTTGTTTGTCATCATTTTGTTGTTTGGTTGATAGATCTGGAATGCCGTGATTTCGCGATAAGACCGTACTTTGGACTGAACAAAAATGCTACGAGGAACAACAGGCCGAGAACGAGAACAATGGCGGGGCCTTGCTCGATGTTGATCCACCAGCCGATCAGCACGGCCAACGCGGAAGCAATGCCACCAAGCAGCGCACCACCCCAGAACAGCGCGTTAGTGGAATCTGTAAGCAAGTAGACCGTTGCGGCCGGCGTCACCAAAAGTCCGATTGCAAGCATGCAACCAACAGCTTGCATCGATGAAATCAACACCACGATCATTAGTGCCAGCAGAAGGTAATTCAAAGCCCGCACCGGCACACCAAGCGTTGCTGCCACTTCAGCGTCAAACAGCGTCATCAAAAGTGGCCGATGCAGCGCGGTAAGCGTTCCCAAGGCAATGATCGAGATCCAAAAATTTGTCCAAAGATCGCCATCACGCAGGCCCATGATGTTGCCGAAAAGCCAGGCATCCATTTCTTGGGTCACTCCAATCCTGCGCAAAAGAATGATGCCGCCGCTGAATGCCGCCGTGTAAAGAATCACCAACGCGGAGTCCTGATCAAGCCGCGAGCCGCGCGAAACGGCAAGCGAGCCGAGACCAATGAGCAACGCGGCAAACAAACTGCCGAGGAAGGCGCTCCAATCATGCAGGCCGACCAACGCGATCGCCACCGCAATGCCGGGCAACAAGGCATGCGACAACGAACCAACCTTGAGCGCCGATTTGCGCAACACGACAAACGCGCTGGCATAGCCGTTGGTAAAGCCGATCAGCAATGCGGCCAACGCCGCGCGTTGGTTGAAAGGATGTTGGAAAGGTTCAAGCAGCCATTCGATCATGCGCGTTCCTTTCCATCGGCAACGCGTACCGCAAAGGTTTTTTCAATTTGTTCACTCGTGAAAACTTCCGCCACCGGTCCGAAAGCGAGCGGTTTGCGGTTGAGCAAAAGGACCTCGTCATAAATCTCGCGCACAGTTTCCAGATCGTGATGCGAGGCAATGACCAGACGGCCCTCCTCGGTGAGCTTGCGCAAAGTTTTGGCCAAGGCATTTTTCGATGTTCGGTCGAGCCCGGTGAAAGGCTCGTCAAGCAAAAGCACATGGGCTTCCTGCGCCAGCGCGCGCGCGAGGAACACCCGCTGTTGCTGACCGCCGCTCAAAGCACTGATCTGACGGTCACCGAGGTCCGCGAGATCCATCCACTCGATCGCACGCTGGATTGCCGTTTCATCATCTTTGGAAAATGGTCGCCACCAACCGGCCTGCGGGTAACGCCCCATGCGCACCACGCCGCGCACGGTGATTGGAAAATGCCAGTCCACATTTTCGCGCTGCGGCAAGTAGGCAATTTCGCGGCTCCATTTCGCGACCTTGGTGCCGCGCCACAAAATGCGACCTCCGGAAACGGGCAACAAGCCGGCGATCGCCTTGAGCAAGGTGCTTTTGCCCGCACCATTCGGCCCAATCAGCGCCACACAAGAACCACACGAAGTCGACAAGCTCACGCCCTGCAAGGCCTCGACCTCGCGGTAACGCAGTTGCAGGTTCTCCACCCTCAACTCGTGATGGTGGCCGCAATGGTCGCAAGATTCGTGGACGGGATGGGTCATCTTTTTGTTTCAAGGCATACGCCACTCGTAGCGCAAAGTTTTCTCAACTTGCCCACCGCCGATCAGATAAGAGGTGCGGTCTTCAAATGCATCGGGCATGACGGTGAGAAAAGCCGCGCTTTCATTTCTGCCATCGGCAAATTCCACTCGCAGTCCGAGCTCGAGCTCATGATCGGATAACCTGATCTGCGCATCGTGCTCAAATTCGCCGGGGGCTGCATCGGCAAGATTCCACAGCACCACACCACTCGCATCGCGGACTACCACACGCTTGGCGGCATCCAACAATCGCAACCGCAAAACCGCAGGCAAAGTTTCTTCATCGGCCGCCACCGCTGACGCTTCAACCGGCGCTTGCGCCTTGGAACTTGAAGTGAGTCGGTGCAACGGGAACGCGATCACGCCAATGGCCGCCAGCACGAAAAACATACCAGCCAAAGGTGATCGCAACCATCGGAAAATTTCCTTCATCGTGGAATAAGTCCCTCGGTGATGGCTCTCACATTATGGCGGATCATGCCTTCAAAACCTCCATCAGATCCATGACCGTTGCCATCGGCGATCAGCGGCTCCGCCACCCGCGCACCAGTCGCCGCAGCGATCGCATTGAGCGCCTTTCCGCTCGCGCCAATCTCGGGAAACACCGCACGCACTCCCGCTTTTTTCACCGACTCGATCGTCTGGGCCTGCTCCTTGGGCGTAGTGTTCTGTTCTTTGTTCAGACCCGCCACTGCGATGACCTCAAAGCCAAATTCTTTGGCAAAATAGGCGAAGGCATTATGCGCGGTCACCAATTTGCGTTGATCCTTGGGCACCTTGGCCAACTCCTGACGCGCCCAATTTTTCAATTCCTCCAACCTCTGCCCGTAGGCCTGCGCGTTGGCCATGTATTGATCCTTGCCCGCAGGATCTTTCGCCGCCAACTCCTGGGCCACGATTCGCGCGGCGCGGCGCATGTGATCCACCCCTTGCCACCAATGCGGATCGATCGATCCCGCCGTGTGCTGCGGGCAACAGGCATAGACCACATCCTTGCCCACCATCAGTGAGGGAATTGTACGGCCGACCTCAACCACAGTGACATCGCCAAGCGCTGATTTCAAACGGTCCAGATAAATCTCCAAATGCTTGCCACCCGCCAACACCAATGCCGAGGAACGCATGGTTTTCAAATCCGACGGTCGCGGCTCAAATCGATGCGGATTGCCTCCCTCGCCCACGAGATCAAAAACCTCCACTCGCTCACCTCCCACCTGATGCGCCAAATCCGCCATCAAAGGGTGCAGTGCCGAGACTCTCAATGCCGCTGCCATGCCCGCGGGCGACACCAATAGCGTCAACGACAACCATGCGATCCAATGTTTCATGAAGGAAACTTGATGCACCTTATAGCCTTTTGCAAGCAAATTGCATCTAGCTGGGGCGGGGCACGCCAAACCCTTCCGGTCCAGCCTCCAAAAAATACACATCCCGATTCGGCCGCGAGCCGGGCGCGTGGACATCGAGCATCACCAACTCCTCCTCCTCTGTCACAAACCCATGCGTGGTGCCCGGCGGCAATCGCAAAAAATCCCCCGCACGCAGCGACCGCTCAATGCCATCGAGCAAAGCCACCCCACTGCCGCTGATGACATAATAAAACTCCTCTGCCACCAAATGATAACTCACTTGCGTGCGCTGATGCGGCGCAATGCGGATCCGATATGCCGTCGCCGCTCCTTCATCGCTTTCGGCAATCAGCGTCTCGATGTCGTAAGGCCCCAACTTCACCCTCGGCCCACCAACCTCACCCACATGCAATACACGCAATTCCGAATTCATGCCCCAACATGACACAGCAATCGGGGAATGAAAAGACATTGGGAAAAAGACATGAGAGATTGGATATTGGGGAAGAGAAAGAAATCGCTTTTGCGTGAAACGCATATCGCGCCGCCGTATTTCATTTAGATTGCGAACACTCATGCGCAAGCAACACAGATCTTGCGCGCTGTTCTCTCATACGACTCGAAATTTCAAATGCATGCATTGCCAAAATCGCTGCCCATCATGCCGCGATTGCACAAATCCAAACGAGACTTGCCGCCAATCGCAATGACTGAGAAATCCGCGGCAACCGATGAAACCATCGTTCGCGTCACAACTTTCGCCACCCCTGAGGACGATATGCCGGACGCCTTTGAGTCCGTGCGCGGCATTCAACGCAACGGCCGGATTGAGCTCAAATACAGGCCGATTCCAGATTCGCGATCAGGCGCCATAGAAGACATGATCGACCCATTTTCCGAGCCGTTGGATTAGCTACGTTCACGGCAAAGCCCAATAAAGCCGACTCATCGCGACGCGAATGCAGTATTGATGCGGGCGCTTGCTCTTTAGTGAAAATTTGCCGCAATCTGCCATCGCATGCCATGCGTGATCATCGGGAAGATGAAGAAGCCTCTTCTCTTGCCTCTTGCTTCTTGAAGTCTTGCATCTCCGCATCATCGATCTTGCCCATTCTCACCCTCAATACGGCGAGACGCAGGATCACATAGAAAAAACAGAGAATCAGCGATGCTAGAGAACAAACACCGAGGCCTATGAAAATGAATTTTGCGTTAGAAGTCATGGAGGTCTTAACCCTTGATTTTTGAAAGGAATGAATATCCGACAGCATGGTGGTGTGGGGCCGCGTGAAATTTTCCCAGAAACATGAATGCAACCAGACATGCATGCGTCTCATTATGCCAAATGAATCATGAGGCTCATTCGCGTGCCTGCCGTGCGATAAAGTTCAAATGTCCCGATCCGATGACGAATGTGGTGAGGTGGGAATAAACGGCATTGAAATGGGCATGATTGGCGACAAGAGGTTCTGTTTTTTTGACTGCTATTCTAACGATGATTCAAGCTCACTAAGCTATGCGCAATGCGCAGAGTTTGTCCTCCGTATCGGCGACTTTGCTGCCCGAATGGATGCAAAATATGCAAAATGCGAAATACTCTTGGACGGAGACTATGCAACAAACAAAAAACTAAGCGTGTTCGGAATATCCATGTTCGCCAAAGATCCTTGCGTGATTGATTGGTCCTCCCGCCAATGGAGCAATCGCAGGATCCCGCCAAACAAAACAACACGGTCATGAAAGGCATCATCCATCGGCAGGCCTTTGAAGATTTGGCCAGTTGCGTGAAAACATTTTTCAATGTCGACGGCACACAACTTGAGCCGGGCGAATTTCGCGGGCAAATCGATTTCATCTCCGGCAACGACATTCTGCTTTACCGTGAGAACTATTCCCACCGCACCCATCTGGAATGCGAGCTGCTGGGAAAACGATTCGGATTTTCGATTCCTTTGCTGACCGCCGAAGGAAAGTTTTTGGGCGAGCGCGTTGATGACAGCAAGACGCCATCAAGCGTCTCAGGCGAAACTTTCGACCACGTCATGGAACGAGGGTTTGAGCAACTCATCGTGCTCTTGGATCATGAACGCCTGTTGAAAAAAGCGGAACAGGCAGGGCTCTCAGATAGCGCACTAGAAGCCATCAGTCCCGGCAGGAAATGGAAAACCCTCAAAACGCGGCCCAGCGACATCCAAAGCATCCGACACAACCTCACCACGATGTTGAGCACCGTCATCGGCAAGGAAATGAACCTCAGCGTCGACGACTTTGAGAAAGCAATTTTTGATTTCGTTTTACCCGTGATCGATAGCGGCGAGCATCAGATGGATAAGCATTCGTCAGCCATTCTTGTGCGGCGCGCGATCGATGTTTGCGAAGCCGTCTCCGGTGCCGTCAACATTTCCGAGCTGAGCACAACGCTCAATGCCAGCCCGCGCACCTTGCAACTGGCATTCCAGAAGGTGATGGGTACTACCCCCCACAGCTTCTTTCACAAACGCCGCATGACCAAAGCGCGCATGGCTCTTCTAAGAGCAAATTCGAGAGATTCCAGCGTCACCGACATCGCAACCCAACTTGGCTTCTCGGAGCTTGGGAGATTTTCTGTCCAGTATCGCGAACTCTTCGGCGAAAGCCCCAAAGCCACCCTGCGCCGTAACCCCACATGCGCCGTGGCCATACCGTTCCCGTGAAGTGCGGAATCAAAGCACGACAACTTCTTTCTGCTCCCCAATATCAAATTCCCAATCTCTCATGTCTCTTCACAACCCTCTTTGCTTCAGGAACGGCACGAGCTCATCAACGCCGAAGTCGGCAAGAACCTCGCCATGCCAATCCATAGTGGGTGCTTTCGATTGACCCGAAAGCGCCACCATTTCGCGCATCGCCTCGGGATTGCCGGAGACGACCACGATGCGCGTTTCAATACCCTTGCGCGCAAGGTAATCGACGACTTCGTCGCACCACGGGCAACCTGGCTTGATGTAGAGAATGGGAAGGTTCATGTGGGAAGTTTCAAGTTGTCAGTGTTTAGGTTCAAGTGGAGAGAAGCGTTGGAAGTTGTTGGTTAAAAAGTTATGGGTAAAGCGGCAGATAAGGTCACCGCTTTTTCAATCCTCTTTCACTTCCATGTTCAAAGCGCCCCAATAACCAATCACAAGCAACTTCTAACTCTTTCCCCTACTGATTGCGCAGGAAGCTTTCTTCGAAGGGCGGCTCGGCTTCGACAGTGCGATCAACGGTGAGGATGGGTTGGAGGAGGCCTTCTTCCATGGGGAAATTCATCGTGCCTGCGACCTTGACCCATTGGTTTTCGGCGATGCCGGGAAACGGATTGTTGCCATATTCCAACACGATCGGGATCGCGCGGCTATCGGCAGCGCAGCATGACATGAGCAGGCGGTAGAGTCGCTTGCGGGTACTTTTCGCATTGCGCGTGCGGTCTTCGATCAGGCGTCCTTCGGTCTCAATTTTCAAACCATCCATCACCGATTGCATTTCACGGTCGCCGGTCGCGAAGTAGAGTTCCATGAGATTGAATTCATAAAACCCGTCGGCGGTCTTGCGGTGGCCTTTTTCAATTTCCTCACGCGTGATGGTGGGCATGGCGGCGGAGAGAAATGACGCGCTCATGTTTTGCGGCGCGTCGTAGAGTCCTTTGCGTGAGAGCGCAGCAGCAGAGTACTCATCCTTCGTCCATGCGACCGACGCGGCTAGCGGAAGGACCATCAACACGCATGCGACCAGCGGGTGGATGTCCCCGCTTTCGTGATCATGGCAATGCGGCTCATCGTCTGCATCTCCGTGATCATGCCCACAACCCGCTTGCTGCCCGGCAGTGAGCAAATTGAAAAGTCCAAGGACCGCGAGGCCCAGTCCGCCGATCAAGGCGATGAGGCGAAAGTCGGGAGCGAGGTACTTCGCGATCCGTCCGCTGGCATGAAAGTACAACAATGCCACACTCCATGAGAGGACGGTGAGCGAGAAAAGAATTCGGCGAAGTTTGGGATTCATCGTGCCTGGAATAACTGGTGTTGCCAAAAGATCGTGATGACACCAATCGCCACAAACAATCCGATCGCGAGAAAAACGATGAAGCGTTTGCGTAAAACCGTCTGGTAAAGAAACAACAGTTTCACATCCATCATCGGACCGAAGGTGAGGAAGGCGAGTTTCGCGCCCCATGAAAATTTATCCAAGGTCGCGGCAATGAAGGCATCGGAGGTGCTGCAAAGACTGAGGATGAAGGCTAGGGCCATCAATGCAGACGGTGCTGCAGTGGTATTCGCGGCAAGACCATCAAGCCAATGCGCGCCTGGCGCGATGCCAGTGTTGAAAAGCGCAGTAATGGTCACGCCGATGGCGAAATAAACGCCGACATCGACGAAGTCTTTCATCGCCGAGCGAAAGGCCGCAACCAAACGATCGCCATCATTTCCGGTCGCTGCAGCGTGAGCGCGATGCGTGTGATCATGCGAATGCCCGCCACAGCAATCGGACTCTTTCGCAATTTTTGATTCCTTGTTCTCGAGTGAGTCGACGAGGTTTTTTTTCAACACCGCGGCAAGCGGCAAGCGCATGACGATCAAGCCCACGGCCGCCGCCACAAAAAATCCAAGCGCCAGTCGCGAGCAGGTCATCATCCCCGCGCTCTGACCTTGGAAGGCTTTCCAAGTGCTCAGCGCAGTGATCGGGTTCACAATCGGTGCCGCAAGCATGTAAGTGAGCGCACAGGAAACCGGTAGGCCTTTGCTCACCAAGCGCCTGATCACCGGAACCACCGCGCATTCACACACCGGAAAGACCGCACCCAGCAAACCCGCCACCACCACGGCCCATTTGCGATTGCGCGGCAGGAAGCGATCCATTGTTCCAGCCGGCAGATAGACATCAATGAAACCACTGATCAATGTACCGAGAAGAATGAAAGGCGCGCCCTCAAAAAGGATGCTCAAAAACGCGAGAGAAAAGTCCTGCTGACCATCGGACGACATCAGGGCAAAGAAAACGAGCGAAGTCGGACGGTGTCAACCAAAGCCCAATCTTCAAAAACCATATCGATGGTTTGATATAAATATTTTTAGTATATGTATCTACTACTATCGTGGTTTGGGTATTTTTTTTCCAAATGCCTTCGGAATCTAACTATGGCAGAACGGCTTCACGCTCCCATTTCTCGAGCCACACTGCGAGGATGGCGATATCGGCTGGAGTGATCCCAGGAATGCGGCCTGCCTGACCTAGCGTCGCGGGCCGCACTTCCGAAAAGCGCAGCTGGGCCTCTTTTTTGAGTCCGCGAATGCTGGTGTAGTCCACCCAGTCCGGCAGACGCTTGCCCTCCTGGCGCGACATTCGCTCGATCTGCGTGCGCTGCCGGCCAAGATGCCCCTCGTATTTGAAATCCGTCTCGATGAGTGGCCAAAGGTCCAAGTGAAACCGCTCGTGCAATTCAGCCGGCAGCATCTCCCAGGAGTTTTTACTGCGCCGCAGCCATTGATCCAACTTCACGCCATCGTGCGTCGTCTCGCGCACCCATTTGCCGGCACGCTCGAGTTCGCTCAATTTCCACTCAACTCGCCGCTGCCGCTCCCCTTCGACCAGTCCAACAGCCGCCGCTTTGGGCGTGAGCCGCAGGTCAGCATTGTCCTGACGCAGCATCAAACGGTACTCGGCCCGACTGGTAAACATCCGATACGGCTCAGTGCAACCGCGGGTCACAAGATCATCGACCATCACCCCGAGGTAGGCCTCGTCGCGACCCAAAACAAATTCCGGCTCGCCCTTCACTTTAAGCGCCGCGTTTGCCCCGGCGATCAACCCCTGCCCGGCGGCCTCTTCGTAGCCGGAGGTGCCGTTGATCTGACCCGCAAAATACAGCCCTTCGATCTGCTTGGTTTCGAGGGTTGGGCGCAGCTGGGTCGGTGGGCAATAATCGTACTCGACCGCATAGCCCGGTCGCAGAATTTCGCAGCGCTCGAGACCGGCGATCGATCGGAGGAATTCGAGCTGCACCTCATAGGGCAGCGAGGTGGAAACGCCATTCACATAATACTCAAGGGTATGCCGGCCTTCCGGTTCGAGGAAAACCTGGTGCCTCTCCTTTTCCGCGAAGCGGACGACCTTGTCCTCGATCGACGGGCAATAACGCGGACCCACCCCCTCGATCACGCCGCAGTACATCGGAGACTGATGCAGATTTGCGCGGATCGCGTCGTGGGTTCGAGCGTTGGTGTAAGTGATCCAGCAAGGCAACTGTTCCACGTGGAACGAGGGGTCGCCCCAGGGGTTAAGGGTGAAAAGATCATCGGGCCCACGCGTGATGGTGTCGGCCATGAAGCTGAATTTCGGCGGTGACCCGTCGCCATCCTGACGCTCGCAGCGGGAAAAATCGATGGATCGGCCATTGAGTCGGCAAGGAGTGCCGGTCTTGAAGCGCTCAACCGCAAAGCCCAGGCGCTTCAGGGCCTCGGATACCTGCGAAGTGGCATCGCCCATGCGCCCGCCCTTTTCATTCCGCAAACCCACATGCATCAGGCCACCCATGAACGTGCCCGCACTCAGAATCACCGACTTGGCGGAAATTTCCAAACCCAAGGAAGTCGTGATGCCGACCACCCGATCCCCCTTCACGAGGATGTCGGCGACATTTCCCTGATGAATTTCCAAACCCGCCGTGCCCTCAAGCTCGCGCTTGATCCGAAACTGATAGGCCTTCTTGTCGCATTGCGCGCGGGGGGCGCGGACCGATGGGCCTTTTGAGGCGTTGAGCATCCGCCACTGGATCGCGGTGGCGTCGGTGTTGATCCCCATGATCCCGCCCAAGGCATCGATCTCACGGACCATGTGACCTTTGCCAAGTCCGCCGATCGCGGGGTTGCAGGACATCTGCCCGATGGTGTCGAGATTCTGGGTAAGCACCACCACTTGGCAACCAAGCCGCGCCGCAGCCAAAGCGGCCTCCACGCCGGCATGGCCCGCCCCGATCACCAGGACATCATAAGATTTCGGATAACGAAACATCGAAGGGCGGAGATCATAGAACAAACCCACCACCCCCTCAAGCCCGGAAAAGCGCGAGATGGCCATGTTCCACATGGAACACCTTAATTCTCGTCGCTCAAAAACCTTGACGCTAAAAGAATTTTCGCCTAGCCGCGCGCGGGAAAATCCTCAATCCTCCCGCCGCCATGCTTCGCCATCTTCCCCTGTGCCTTTCCGTGCTCTTGCTCATCGCGTTTCGCGTAATCGGCGCGGCCTACCCGATGGCGCTACCAAATTTCCAACCGCTCGCTGCTTTGTTCTTTTGCGGCTCGCTGATCGCTTCCTCTTGGCGCGGCTTCGCCCTGCCACTCGCAATTTGGATCCTGACCTTTCCACTCGGCAGCGGTCACCCGGACGGACCATCGCTTTTCCTCACCACCCTCGCTGCACTAATCCTGACATTTTTCCTCGGCAAATCGCTTTCGAAAAAAGGCTGGGGCAGCATGCTACTTGGTTCAGTCGCCGCGACTCTTGTATTTCATTTGATCACCAGCTGCACCGCCTGGCTCGCTGATCCACGCTACGCGACATCACTTGTCGGCCTCTGGCAATCACTGTGGACTGGTGCCCCCGGCGATGTGTTGCCCTCGTGGATTTTCCTTCGCAACCTCGGCGTCGCCAACCTGATCTTTACCGGAGCCCATCTCCTCGCCATGTTGCGCGTTCCGCAAATTTACCCATCGCTCGCCACCCCACAGGCCGCGAAGTCCCACTGAAAAATTTCCCCCAGATCCGCCCCACGACGAACATGACAGCCACCGCATCCCCAGCGCTCGATTTCGCCAACTCCCCGATCAACCAATCGCTCAGCGCCGAACAAAAAATCGGCCTGCTCACGCAAATGATCCGTATCCGGCGCTTCGAGCAAGCGGCGCTGAAGTATTATCAAGCGGGCAAAATTGGCGGGTTCCTCCATCTCTACATCGGCCAGGAAGCGGTCGCCGTCGGCACAATTTCACTCGGTGGCGCGGACGATCATTTCATCACCGCCTACCGCGACCACGGTCACGCGCTGGCGGTCGGCATGGGCATGAACGAGTGCATGGCGGAAATGTACGGCAAGCAAAGCGGATGCTCAAAAGGCAAGGGTGGTTCGATGCATTTCTTCGCTCCCGACAAAAATTTCTGGGGCGGCCACGGCATTGTGGCGGGTCAGACCCCGCTCGGTCTCGGCCTTGCTTACGGCCTCAAATACCTCGGTCGCGAGGGTTGCTGCCTTTGCTACCTCGGTGATGGCGCGGTCAATCAAGGCGCCTTCCATGAATCGCTCAACCTCGCCGCGTTGTTCGATATTCCAGTCGTCTATGTGATCGAAAACAACGGCTACTCGATGGGTACCTCGCAGGCCCGCTCCTCGGCCTTCCGCGGTTGCCTCGCGCAACGGGCCGAAGCCTACGACATGGATTGGGATGTGATCGACGGCTCCGATCTCTACGAAGTGCGCGCCAAAACCCACATCGCGATGGAGCGCGCGCGCAAACAACACAAACCGAGCATCATCGAGATCAGCACCTATCGCTACTATGGTCATAGTATTGCGGATGCGAACCACAAGAAGTACCGCACGCCCGAGGAGATCGAAAACTACAAGCAACACCACGATCCGATTTCAGTGTTCCGTCGCAAACTCATCACCGAAGGCATCATCACCGAAGATCTAGCTGCGGAGATCAACAAGACCGCTGCCGACGAAGCTGCCGCCGCTGTGAGGTTCGCCGACGAGGCCCCTGCGCCGACCATCGCCGACATCAGCACCGATGTGTACTGGGAAACCGACAACCAAACACCCGCCTCAAAAATCGGTCGCCATTTCTTCAACGACTAATCCTTTCTCCCGACCTTTCATTTTCACCCCTTTTCGCACATCATGTCCCGCATCATCACCTACCGTGAAGCCCTCCGCGAAGGCCTCGACGAGGAACTCGCACGCGATCCAAATGTCGTCCTGATGGGCGAAGAGGTCGCCCAATACAACGGTGCCTACAAGGTCACCGAAGGCCTCTGGCAAAAGTGGGGCGACAAGCGTGTGGTCGACACGCCTATCTCGGAAGCCGGCTTCATGGGCATGGGCATCGGTGCCTCGATGCTTGGCGTGCGACCGGTGATGGAGTTGATGTTCTGGTCCTTCCACTCGGTGGCCTTCGACCAACTCGTCAACAATGCGGCCTGCGTGCGCTACATGTCGGGCGGTCTCTGCCACTGCCCGATCGTCGTGCGCGGCCCAGCCAATGGCGGCACCAATGTTGGAGCCACCCACTCGCACATTCCCGAAGGCCTCTTCGCCGCGTTTCCAGGACTCAAGGTCTGTGCCCCTGCCACGCCAGCCGATGCCAAGGGCCTCATCAAGGCCGCGATTCGCGACAACGACCCGGTCTATGTGATGGAAAACACCTTGCTTTACGGCACTTCCGGCGAAGTGCCCGATCCCGCCGATGGGGATTTCGTCGTGCCCCTCGGCGTTGCCGAAATCAAACGCGAAGGCAGCGACCTTTCGATCATTGCCCACGGCCGCTCGGTCATCCAATCGCTCGCCGCTGCCGAAACCCTCAAGGCCGAGCACGGCATCAATGCCGAGGTCCTCGACCTCCGCTCGATCCGCCCGCTCGACCAGGACGCGATTCTCAAAACGGTTATGAAGACCAACCGAGTGCTACTCGTCGATGAGTCGAAGCCCTTCGGCGGCGTCTCGGCCATGGTTGCCATGCTCATCCAAGAACACGCCTTCGATTACCTCGATGCCCCGATCCAGCGCGTTTGCTCGATCGACGCCCCGGCAATCTACTCGCCCCACATCGAGAACGAACAGCTGCCCAACCCACGCCGCATCGTCGAAAAGGTGCTAGCCATGGGTTGAAAGCCTCGCCCTCATCACCAGCGATCACGATGAGAAAAACTTCGTCGACCAGCTGCGCAGCGGCATCGTCAAAACCAGATGAACTCCGTAAGCCTGGCGGGCTGGGCTTTTTCTGATTGCTAAGGATCATCATAACCCTACATTCCACCCATGATTCATCGCTTGATTCTATCAGCCGCCGCATTGATCATTTCCATCGCTTGCAGCTCATGCTGCTGCCTTTTCTGATCTAATTGAACCGCCCATTTTTCAAAACTATGAAAAAATTCGTCTCCATACTCGCCCTGACTGTGATTTCCCTCGGTTTCTCTTCCTGCTGCTCAATGTTCGGCATTGCCAATCAACACGGCTACTACCGCACAGAAACCCGTCAGGTCAAAACCTGCGGCTATGACATCATCACCAAACAAGTTGTGACCCGCGGTGATTCCAAGAGCGGCAAAGGCGGCATGGTGGAAACCGTGGAGGAGAAAGTCCCACGCTACAAAACCGTCACCAAAAAAGTCCGTGTTAACGGTGGTTCATGCACCCGCTTCTTCTGCCCAAGAAAGGATGCTTGCGGAACCACTTCCGAATCAACCCGCCAACTTTCTAGCGCACAAGGCCCGGTTGGAAGCCCACACATCGGTTTGATTCCAACCATGAAACCCATTGCACCTTGATCACTAGCTTTTCATGACACTTTGCAAACGCGGCTTGGTTGATTCCAAGCCGCGTTTTTCATGAATACCAAACCCGTGTAAAAAGACTGGAAATCCAAAGTATTTCTCCCATTCTTCCCGCCACTTCCAAATCATCCCCCATGGCCATCAATATTGAAATGCCCAAGCTCTCGGACACCATGACCGAAGGCACCGTGATCAAATGGCACAAGCAAGTCGGCGATAGTATCGAAGTCGGCGATTTACTTGCCGAAATCGAGACCGATAAGGCAACGATGGAAATGGAAGCATTCGACGAAGGCACAATCACCGAAATCCTCGTGCCAGCCGGCGAAAAAGCTGTAATCGGTGGGGTCCTCGCCGTTCTCGATGGCGATTCTGCCGCTGCTCCAAGTTCTACCACGCCAGCCGCTGCAAGCTCTGCCGTAACTCCTAGCAACCCAGCAGCTGCCACCAAAGCTGCTACCTCTGTCGCGCCGATGCCCAGCAGTGGTGATCGCATCAAAGCCTCACCACTCGCCCGTAAAATCGCCGCCGATAAAGGTGTCGATCTTCAAGGCATCAGTGGATCTGGACCTGCTGGCCGCATCGTCAAAAGCGACGTCGAAGCCGCAAGCACCACGCCAAAAAAATCCGACGCCTCCGCCGAAGTTGCCGCAGCATCAGCTTTGGCAGCTGCCGTGAAAGCAAAAATCTCCGCCGCTAGCATCACGCCCAACGCAGCACCCGTCCAAGCGATCGTCCCGCTTGCCAAGGATGGTGATGAACGCATCGAACTTAGCTCCATGCGTAAGGTCATTGCCTCGCGCCTGCTCACGTCGAAGGTCACCATACCGCATTTCTATCTCCATATCGAAGCTGATGTCGCTCCTCTGATGTCTCTTCGCAAACAAGTTAATGACCAAGCTGAAAAAACCCACGGCAACAAATACTCGGTCAACGACTTCGTCCTCAAGGCTGTGATCAATGCCGCCCAAGCCGTCCCCGCAATCAATGCCTCATTTGCCGGCGACCACATTGTGAAATTCAAGCACATCGGTCTCTCTGTTGCAATTGCTGTCGAGGACGGACTCGTGACACCGGTCATCAAGCAAGCCGAAAGCCAATCACTTCTCGCCATCTCCAAGGCCGTCAAAGACTTCGCTGTTCGTGCCAAGGATAAAAAACTCAAGCCTGATGAATTCGACGGCGGCACGATCACGGTTTCTAACCTCGGCGCCTGGGGCATTGAGTCCTTTGATGCGATCGTGAATCCACCCCAAGCCGCGATTCTCTCCGTTGGTGCGGCTGTCGAGAAGCCGATCGTTAAAAACGGTCAGATTGTTCCAGGCCTGCGCATGAACATTGGGCTTTCTGCAGACCATCGCGTGGTTGATGGAGCTGTGGCTGCACAATTCCTCTCGGAGGTGAAGAAGCTCATCGAACAACCGGCAATGATGCTGCTCTAATCGGATCATTTCCCAGTGTTTTTAAAAGCCTCATGGAAAAAAATCCATGGGGCTTTTTCATTCGCTCTATATGAAGAAATCTTTTTTGACTTCATAAGATCATCTTCTTAATCGTGTGAACAAGTGCCGAAAAAGACTGTTCCCCGGCATGGAATTAACCGTTCCACGCGAATAACAATCTGTGGATTGTGATCCAACGCCATGCCCCAATTAGCGAAATGACATGGTGAACCCCGCGATCTTCCCACAAAGCACACACTTGTTCACAGTGAACTCACAACTTTTCAGAAAGAAATTCCCCGACACTAATCTACATGCGAATCCAATGCAGCACCATGGCGCAAAGGCGTGGGGCGCATAAAAAAAGACCGGGATATCCCGGTCTTTTTTGAATCTTTGTTGTGTAAAGCGAAAAACCGCTTTTGTCATCTACGGGGCTTTTTCGGCTGGGTCACGACGACGAAATTTTTCGCTGCAGTGACGGCACGCGAGGCATTAACCCTGCCATAGCCGTAGTAAACATCATAACCGGCGGCTCCAATGTCGTCCGAGTTTTTAATGAGAAGATCAACCAGTTGTGCATTGGTAAGCGTGGAATTGGCCGCTGCCATCAGGGCCACCACACCGGATGTCACCGGACTGGAAAAGGAGGTTCCATTCCAAACTGCGTACTGATCACTGCCATACACCGACAAAATATCAACACCAGGTGCCGAGACATCGACATAAGATCCGAAGTTCGACCATGATGGGCGGGTATCACTGATGCTGGTTGCGGAAACAGCAACGACATTGTTGCAGGCGGCGGGGTAGAAGGCGACGTTGCTGCCATTGTTGCCGGCGGCGGCCACAAGCACGCATTGTTTGTTCCAGGCGTAATTGATGGCGTCCTGCAGCGCGCGCGAAGAAGAAGTCCCGCCGAGGCTAAGGTTGATCACTTTGGCTCCGCGGTCGGCCGCATAAATGATGCCGTTGGCAATCGCCGAATAATTGCCCGATCCATTGGCATCGAGAACACGCACGGGAAGAATCGGGTTGGACCATGCCACACCACAGACGCCAACAAGGTTGTTCGAAGCAGGTGAAATGGTTCCCGCAACGGCGGTGCCATGGCCATTTTCATCATTGGCCTCGTTATCCATCGCCACAAAATCATAGCCGGTAAGCACCTTGGCCGCGAGATCTGGATGCGAGGCCCGCACGCCGGAATCAATCACCGCAACTGGTTGCGCCGACGAACCAGTGGTGGTGTCCCAAGCGGTTGGCGCCAGGATTTTGGAAAGGTGCCATTGTGAACCTTGAACGAAATAGGGGTCGTTGCTCGTACCCAAGGCCTGCGCGGTAAAATCCGGCTCGACATATTCGACATCGTTCTGGGCCTCAAGCTCTCTCTTCAGCAGCTCGGATCCGGCCTTTGGCACGCTTATCACGCGGGCGCCAATTCCAGGGATTTCTCCACGCTGAGTGCCACCTCGCACATTCAACCGGCCCTTGAAATCAACCTCACGCATAGCCTCACGCATGGTGGGCTTGAGTTTTACAATCAGTTGAACCTCCCCAGCGTCAACACTCTGAGCCAACGCTTGGGATGCGAAAGCGGCAAGTGTGGCGGCAATCAACAGGGACAAATTGCGAAACGACTTGTGGAAGATCGATCGGTATTTCATGGGATTTCAGCGATTGAGGCTGGTATCAGATTAATCAGCAAATTGGTTCACGCAAGAACTCGTTGCTCCCTTCCATTCAACCCGCATGCAAATGAAATCTTTGCACCCAAAGCATGGACGCCAACTAGGCGCTCAGCGCTTGAAAGCGGCCATTAGCGAGGAAAGGTCCGCAGGAGCGGCCTTGTCGGCGGTAAGGATTGCGGCCTTTTGCAGCGAAAAAACCTCGGCCACCCCTTTGCGGCAAAGATCGAGCATGGCCCCCATTTGATCCGCGGAAAAAACCGCTTCTTCGCCGCTACCCTGGACTTCGACAAACTCCAGAGACTCGGTCATCACGACATTGAAGTCGACCGTCGCGCCTTTGTCCTCGAGGTAATTGAGATCCAGCACCGGGATGCCTTCATGCACACCAGCCGAGACCGCGGCAACGAGCTTGCGGATCGGGAAGTCCTTGAGCTTGCCCTCGTTCATGAGCTTGTTGAATGCGATGGCCATGGCTACACAGCCACCGGTGATTGAAGCGGTGCGTGTGCCGCCATCGGCTTGCAAGACATCGCAATCGATCCACACGGTGCGCTGGCCTACCTTTTTCAAATCGACCACCGCCCGCAGTGACCGACCGATGAGACGCTGGATCTCGGACGAGCGTCCATCGATTTTTCCACGCGTGATATCGCGTGGTTTACGCTCAAGCGTGGAGTAGGGGAGCATTGAGTACTCGGCAGTCAGCCAACCACCCTCGACTTTTTGCGCGCGCATCCAGCGCGGCACATCATCCTCGATCGTTGCTGTGCAAATGACCCGCGTGTCGCCAAACGAAACAAGCACCGAACCGGTTGCATGCGGAGCCACATTCGGAATAAAGGAAATCGGACGAAGTTGGTCGGGTTGACGGCCGTCGGTGCGTGACATGTCGCTATTGAAGCGGAACCGAAGATTCCCGGCAAGTCCGCATCATGCTTCGCGCATCGCGCGGATCGCGGCCGCCATGTCGGGCGCGCGGAAAGTCGATGATCCGGCGACCATCACATTAGCCCCAGCCTTCGCGCAAGCCGCTGCCGTAACAGCATCGATGCCACCATCAACCTCGATGTGAAAATTATGCTCTCCGCGTGTGCGCAGATCCGCCGCCGAGGAAATTTTTTCCAGCACCTCGCCCATGAAGGCCTGACCCCCAAAACCTGGCACCACGGTCATGCAAAGCAGCAAATCGATCTGATCGAAAAATGGCGCGGCTTTTTCAATCGGTGTTCCGGGATTGAGCGCGAGCCCTGCTTGCAGGCCTACGTCACGGATTCTCTGCAAAGTTTTGCCTACATCGTGATCGGCTTCGATATGCACGGTGATGAGATCCGCCCCCGCATCAATGAACCTTTGCAGGTAATGATCCGGCCGTGAGATCATCAGATGCGTATCGAGAAAGATTCCGTTCGATTTGTTTACGGCCTGCACAATCGCAGGACCGAAGGAAATGTTATCGACGAAGTGGCCATCCATCACATCGAGGTGCAACCAATCGGCCCCTGCCACGACCGCACGCGCGACCTCTTCGCCGATTCGCGAGAAATCCGCGGCCAGCAACGAGGGAGCAATGATGCGTTGATGGAAATCAGTTTTCAACACGCGGCCAATACGAACCATCGATTGGCACGCATGGCACGCAAAAAACTTATTTGCCAGACGGTTTTCCCGAAGCGGGTTCGGTTTCTTTGATTTTCGGAATGCGAATCATCAACAGGCCTTCCTTGCGTTCGATTTCGATATGCTCACCGTCCACCCGCCCTGGCAGAGCGATCGACTGGGCGTATTGTTTCATGTGGTGCATCGTGGCCTTGTGATCTTTCCCTGCTTCCATCCCGCTGGTTTTTTCCGCAACAGCTTCGATGATCAAGTTTTGTTCGCGCACACTCACCTTGACCTGTTCCGCACTGCGTTCGGGAAGATAAGCACGCACGACATAACGATCCTCCTCTTCCTGCAAATCGTAGGCCGAGTTGAAGGACGACCGGTCGAGCCAATGCTTCGCGCCTGGATGATCCATCATGTCATCCGCGTTCTCGTGAAGCATATCATCCATTTCGTGGCTCATGCGCTTCATGTGCTCGAGCATCCTTACATCCCACGGGTCGGTGGCGGCGGGAAGCTCCTTGCCGGGCGCGGTGTTGGCTTTGGGCGCGGGTTTTTTGTCCGATGGAGTTTTTGGAATGCGGATGATCACGAGCCCTGAATCCGGCCGCTTTTCAACCTCCGGCTTCGCACCCGGTGTCACATCTTCAAGCGTGATGTTCTGTTCGTAAGCGCCCAGCGTGCCGCTCGCGGGCGCGGTCACACGCAAGTTCTTGCCATCGGCGATGCCAACCTCGACGAGATTGATGTCGCGATCCGGAAAGTGAAGTCGCAAGACATAGCTGTCGCTTTGCTCACGCAAATCCATCGAAGCGTCGGCCAGCGGTTTGCCCATACCTTTGTGTCCGCGCATCGAATCTCGCATCCCGCTCCAGGTGCGATGGAAATGCTGCGACATTTTTTCCTGCATCTGCTTTGAGCGCTCTTTCATGCGTTCAGGCATCGTGGACTCGTCCTGCGCCGGGCACGGCATCAGCGTCAGCCCAAGGATAGCGGAAAAAACCATCCGAGAGGGTGAGTGTTTGCGACCGTGATTGTAGTTTTGGTGTTTCATGATGAATCCGCGGCGGGGATGTCGTTCGGCGCGTGAGATAAATTTCCTTCATCAGAGAAATTGGGCCATTGCGGAATCCACCCGATTCGCCCGCGTATTTTGGACAGCGTGCTTTGGCGCAATCCGCGTGCATTGCTGGCGAAAATGCGCTAGCCTCAGCGCATGATTCACGAAGCACCGATCATTGATCTCCACAGCGACGCCTATTTCATGGGTCAGGCGCTGCGCGAGGCGCACAAGGCGCGCGCGGCCGGCGAAGTGCCTGTTGGCGCGGTGGTTGCCCACGAGGGGCGCATCATTGCCCGTGCATGGAATCAGGTCGAGACGCTCAAGGATGCTACCGCGCATGCCGAGATGCTTGCGCTCACCGCCGCGCAGCAAAGCCTCGGCGATTGGCGGTTGGAAAAGTGCGCGCTTTATGTGACCAAGGAGCCATGCCCGATGTGTGCTGGCGCGATCGTCCATTGCCGACCCGAGCGTGTGGTTTTTGGCTGCCCCGACCCAAAGGCTGGGGCGGCTGGCGGCTGGATCAATCTGCTGGATTCCAACCCGCCGCTCAACCACCGCTGCGATGTGGTGTCGGGCATCATGGGTGGTGAGTGCCTCGACCTTTTGCAGGGATTTTTTCGCGAAGCGAGGGAGCGCAAAAAATCCTTTGGCCCCTCGATTGACGAGTGATGCAATGACCGCTTGTCAAAACAAGGCATCTTCGGAATCGTGAAGGCGATGAGATTGTTGTCATGGAACGTGAATGGCATTCGCGCGGTGATCGGCAAGGGGTTCGGTGATTTTGTCGCGGCAGAAAATCCCGACATTCTTTGCCTGCAGGAAACCAAAGCCCGCCCGGAGCAAGTGCAACTCCCGCTGGAGCTTGGTGGCTATCATGATTTCTGGAATTCCGCGGAAAAACCCGGCTATTCTGGCGTCGCGGTGTTCACGCGCGAAAAACCGCTCGATGTGAAAATCGGCCTTGGCGTCGATCGGCACGATCGCGAAGGCCGCGTGCTCACGCTCGAGTATGCAGATTTCATCCTCGTCAATGTTTACACACCCAACGCGCAGGACGAACTTCGCAGACTCGATTACCGTCTTGATTGGGATGTGGCGTTTCGCGAGCATTTGGTGCGCGAGGCCGCACGCAAACCGGTCATCTTCTGCGGCGATCTGAATGTCGCCCACCACGAAATTGATCTCGCACGCCCGAATGACAACCGCCGCAGCCCCGGCTTCTCCGATGAAGAACGCCAGAGTTTCGGCGAGCTGCTCGATGCGGGATTCCGTGACACCTTCCGCCATCATCATCCGGAAAAAACCGCGGCTTACTCGTGGTGGTCATATCGCGCTGGGGCGCGCGAAAGAAATGTCGGGTGGCGCATCGATTATTTCGGCGTCTCCGATTCGTTCATTGGCAATGTCGCCAGCGCCGATATCCTGCCGCATGTGCATGGGTCGGATCACTGCCCGGTCGGCATCACGCTGGGTTGAGGCCACTCTTGTCCTGCCACATCAAGTCATCTAAATTTGCGTGAATGAATGATGAAGCAAAAGGTGCGAAATTCTGCCGGTGGAGGCATGCCGCCCTTGTGCTGATGGTCACCATCATCCGGGTTTTCTTTCTGGTTTGGATCAAGGCGATTTATCGGGTGCGAGCGGTTCATTCCGAACGTGTTCCAAAAAAAGGCGGCGTTCTGCTGCTGCCGAATCATGTGACCTTCGCCGATGCATTTTTCCTCTCGGCCGCCTGCCCGCGCCCGATCCGTTTCGTGATGGACGAAGCCTTCATCGCCAGCCCCGTGATCCGTTGGTTCACCGGGATTTTCGGCACGGTCAACATCCGCCGCGATCAACCGCTCGAAGCCATCCGCGAGGTGATTCGTGCTCTCAAACATGGCGAGGTGGTTTGTCTTTTTCCCGAAGGTCAACTCACCCGCACCGGCACCCTTTGCACGCTGCAGCGCGGGTTCGAATTGATTGCCAGCAAGGCGTGTTATCCGCTGATCCCGGTGTGGAGCGATGGATCATGGGGCTCGATTTTCTCATACGAACGAAATCGGTTTTTCAGGAAGTTTCCCCACTTGAATCATGGCGGCATGCGGGTGGCTTTCGGTGAACCGCTTTTCGCAAAAGGAATCAACACGCACAGCGTCCGCAATGGCATCATGGCCGCATCAACCGATGCGATTGCCAGTCGCTTTCCAAACGAAAAATTTCCACGGCGACGCGTGTTGATCAACGGTCACCAAATCGGCATGATCAACGCTTTGCAGCATTGCTGTTCATTCAACATGCTGAAGGGCGATCCCTTGCTTGACGCATTGCCCGGTCTCACACGCGGTTTCACCAAGCTGTTTCGCGCGAAAATCCACATTCGCGACCACGTTGCTGTGGAAGATGGCAATTCATGGGTTGGCGGTGATTTCCTCCGCGAAAGAATTCAAAGCATGCCGCAAAATTCATCCGATGTTTTGCCTGCATGTCAGTTTTATGATTTCGGAAGCACGGCGTTTGTTCCGATGCGGTGTGAGGCATGGCAGCATTTTCCCTGCCTCGCGGCCGATGGCATGGTACTGTCGATGTCGATGCCCGATCCGCCTTCAGCAGGTGGTGATGTCACCGCCCAATACGGTTGGAGGGAAAATTCATGGGGCAAGTTGCTGCCTGGATGGAAGATTTTGCCATCGTCCGATGGATCACTTTGCGCCTTTGGTCCGGCTGCCGATGAAGACGGGCTTCCGCTTCCACAAGGATGTTCCATCGATGATGAAGGGTTCCTGATTTGCGCCCCTTCCAACTGACAAGCCCTTTGGTTTTTTTCGATGATCAAACCAAAAATCTTGACATCAGCGACTCCAGCGGACTTATTTCCTGCCCCGCGCAACGCGCATGCACCCGTAGCTCAATTGGATAGAGCGTCTGACTACGAATCAGAAGGTTAGGGGTTCGAGTCCCTTCGGGTGTACCACTCTTTAAGTGGTTTTGTTTCAGTGCCGAGTGGTCGCGGTTTTTGGTTATTGGCTCGGCCTGAGGATACTTCTGCAACGAATGAAGCGTGGAATTGAAATCCCGCGCCTCATGTAAGGAAAATCACTGCGAGCTGGCGGCTGCCGTCGGCCAAGCGAATTTGGGCAGCTTTGCGCGATCGAGGTTTTTAAGGTGGGGTTCGTTGAGCCGCGCGGGATTGTCCGCCCGACGATATCGCCATGGGTTGTCTCCAAAGACTTCCTTGCACAAACTCGCGAGCACCGGGTCATATTCAACCAATTCCGCACGAGTGTTCACATGGTTATGAATGGCATCGTTTTCACGGTTGGAATCGAACCACGATTGCACGCCTTCAGCCCAGTATTCGTCATGATTCGTGGCTGCGTAGGTTCCCTTCCACTTGCCGTTGGCAATCGCTTCCTTGAAGGCCGATTTTAAGCGCGTGTCAAAACTGCTATCGATGGTGTTGAGAGCAAGATGATGGATCGAGTGGGCAAACTCGTGAATGAGAATGTTTTCATTTGGATAAGGGTCGTTCTCACAATTGAGCAGATTTTCCTCGCCGCAGCTTACAGCAGGGCGGATGGGGGTGGCACCAAGTCCGCGAGCCCGCCTGTTCCAGCGTGCCTTTGGGGTCAGATCGGAGTGCTCCGGCACATCGCAAGTCAGTTCTTTGGTCGCCATGATGGCGAGCCTTACATGGTTCGCCGCAAGCGCTTTGAGGATATCCTCGCGACCCTTTAGCATGGAGCCAATGATGATCGCGGCCTCTTCAAGCCCTGCATCCATTGCCTTGGCGGATCCGAGTATGGGAAAACCTTCGAGAGTCACGCTCTTTTCATAAAATGAATCGAGTTTGAATTTTGCGCGCAACGCATCATCCACAGGAGTGACTCCGGCGGTGGAAATGTGCGCCAAAAACAGAAGCACAATCGGAATGCGTAATTTCATGGAAAAGAGTCTCGATTGCGGGCCGATGAAGGAATGAGCCAAGTGATTGGCTTTTGCGGTTGAGTGGAGGGTTTACTTGCCGAGCGAGATTTCCTTGTTCCATGTTTCAGCCCAGCCATCGGCATTGTGATGGGCGAGTTGAAGTTGATTGCCCTTGAGTTGCACGACTAGAAATCCTTTCGGCTTGCTTTGGGCCTCGGGAGTTTTGGGATCGCGGTCAAATTGAGGTGATGGGCACATGAAAACCGGGATGTCTTCCCAGGTGTATTGGGCGAACGAATGCTCGTGACCATGTAGGATCATCACAACATTGTAGGGCGCAATGGTTTGTTTGAGCGCCTCAAGGTCTTCAGGGCGCCACCACTTATCCAAGCCCCAGCCGCGCAGTCCGTAATGCCACATCAAGATTACCGGCCGTCCGCTCTGACCTACTTTTTCACTCAGATCTTTGCGCAAGAAATCCAGGCTGTGCAATGGATCATTCCAGCGCACTTCGCGGTCATATACCGGTCGTTGTTGATTGCCGGGAAAAAGGTTCAGGTTCACGAGGTGGAGAGGGCCCCAGTTCCAAGAGTAATGATAGGAATGCTCATCGTAATTGAATACCTCAACGCCGCGGCGGCTTTTGTTGCGCTCGATGAACTCGCGTTGGATCCCGCTGAAGCCGTCCACAATGTCGTTGGAAAGGTCGTGGTTTCCGATGCACTCGAAGGCCCGGAACTTCATCTGGCCATTGCCATTGGGATTGAAAAATTTCTTGTATGTTTCCCAATGCCGCACATCTCCCACGGTATCCACAAGATCGCCCGCAACCAACACAGCACGCGGTTCTCCAACCTTGCCGCCAAGCGGGAAATCTTTGCCGGGCAGACTGTTGATAGTCTCGATGGTTGCTTCCGTGCCGGCGGTGCCCCACTTATCGAGGTGGATTTGTGGGTCGGCGACGACGAAAAAGGTAAGGTCTTCCGAAGCTTCGTTGGTTGAAGCCGACAGCCGGTTTGTGCAAACGGCCATGCCGCTTGCTGCGGCAATCCAAGCAATTGCGGATCGGCGGGTGACGCCTTTGGGAAACGAATGGGATTTGTTTGTGCTCATCTTTTTGGTCCAGTATCTGAGATCAAATTCAAGGCGGCCGCAGCATACGGCATGGCCGTATTTCAAGTCAGGCAGGATTAAACACTTCGCCTTCAAAATGGCAATGGAATAAGTGGTTTCACCGACCTGCCGGTTGACAAATCAGAGCTGTTTTTCTTTGATGGTGGCATGTCAAACCATTCAGCAAAAGATGACCCCTCTTCCGTTTCCGATGCCGGTTCTCTTTGGAAGAGGCGCAGCGTTCTTCAGGCGTTGGGAGCAACTGCGGCCGGCGCGGCAATCGGGCTGCCGCAGTCGTTGCAAGCTGCTGATATAGTCAATGGCGGATCCTTGATTTCTTTGGATGCGGAAAAACTTGCGCCCGGAGCGTTGGCGCAGTGGGCCAATGAGGGTTCTCTAGGTGGTGTGTTTGCGGCCGGAGAGAAAAGCCAGTTGAAGGTTGATACAGTGGATGGACGCAAGGCTGTGGTGTTCGACGGGAAAAGCTGGTTGCGATCATCCTTCATGCTTCCCGAATTGATTGCAGGCAAAAAGCCGTTCACTATGATGATGTGGTTTCGTGCTTCTCGCTCGAGTCATCACTCCACGCTTTTCACCCTTGGTTCGCGCCCGAAAATTTGTGCGGAGTTCAACAATCACTTCGGATCAGTCTACAGCGAGGCCGCATTCAACGGCTTTGGAGAATCGATTTTGGGACATGGTGACGGACAGCCGCCATCCGGTACTTGGCATCATGTGGCCTACAGCTATAGCGGTGGTGATAAAGGGCGGCTGCGGATTCTTCTTAACGGGCAACTCTCCAGTGAAGGCGCCCTTACCGTGCAAAGCGTGGCGGGCGAGCCATGCTTTCTTGGCAGCGGTTTTGATACCAAAAATGGCCAACCTCTTGTGCCGTTTGCCGGAGCGATTGCTAGCCTGACTGTCTTTGGCCGCTCATTGCAGGCATGGGAAGTGCGCAATGCGATCGGGAAGTTCGAGGCTTTTTCGCCCAGTCCGGAAGACGGCCAGATTCTCGATCATGGTGAAGTGGTTCTACGCTGGAGCTCCGGTCGCCAAGGTACCAAGGCAGCGCTCATGATTGCCGACAGCGAAGGCGCGCTCGCACAAGCCAAGCCGCAGCCGCTTGAAAAAATTCGGGCTGGCGCCAACGCGGGCGAGCTGGAGTTCGGCCCTTTGCCGGTGCCGGTTGGTGGACGTGTTTTCTGGCGCGTTGACCAAATTCACGCCAACGGTCGCGACAATGGTCAGCCATGGAAATTCCAAATCAGCACTGGCCCTGCCAGTTCGCCAACGCCACGAGATCAAATCACTGGTGTCAGTACGACGCTTACCGAGTTGGCTTGGAAGCCCGGTCCTTACGCCCGCGCGCAAGCTCTGTTTTTTGGTGAAAGCGCCGAGGAGGTTGCCAATGCAAACCAACCTGTGGCGAAGATGGATGCCAAGGCATCATCTTACCAACTCAAACAACCCCTCAAGCCGGGACAAAAATATTTTTGGCGCGTTGCTTCCGATAACGGCCAACTTCCGGCTAATCCGGGTGCTGTTTGGAGTTTTCGTACCGCCGATGCGCGCGAGAAAAACAACATCACCTTCATTATCGCCACGGACCAACACTATGGTCGTGATGATGTGACGCATAACATCAATCACGCGGTGGTCACCCATATCAACAGTCTTGCGGGCACCCCTTATCCCAAGAATTTGGGAGGAGGTTTTGTGCGGACTCCATTGGGTGTCGTCGCGCCGGGCGATTTGTTGCACAAGGGATATGATCCTAAAACTTCAATGGGTAAATGGGATGAGTGGGTTGCGGACTTTGGCCTGACCGGCAAAGAGGGACATTTGGCATTCCCTGTCTATGAAGGCATCGGCAATCATGATGGCGGGCCCACAAAAAGCATTCCGCGTGCAAAAATCCGTGAACGCAACAAGTTGCGCGTCGGTCTCACACAGATCTCCGAAAACGGTTTGCACTACTCGTGGGATTGGGACCATGTCCATCTTGTGCAGGTCAATTTGTTTCCTGGCGACACTCCGGCCGATGCCACCGTCGGGCCAGCTGAGCATGACCCCGAAATGGCGCTCGATTTCCTCAAGAAGGATCTGGCCAAATACGTTGGCGATAGCGGCAAGCCGGTCATCATTCTCCAACACTACGGCGTGTTGGGCGGCATGACCGATTGGTGGACGCCTGAGTCAAAAGAGCGCTATTACGCCGCAATCGAGAAATACAATGTCATTGGCATTTTCTGCGGACATTCCCATGGCACGGAATTCATCCAGTGGAAAAAGTTTTTCACGGCCCACTGTGGCAGTACCGCGCGCCCGGAATACGGTAGCGGCGACTTCATGGTGATCAATGTAACGGAAACCGAAATGACGGTTGTTCATCGCAAGCCCGACTCGTGGGGTGTTTCGCGCAAGATACCGATCCAAACGCCGGCGGCCTTCAAGGCCTGATGGTGGAATTCAAACCGATTCGGCAATGACAAAATCTCTTTTCCTAAACATCTCGCGGTTCTTCCGCTTGTCCGGTTTTTTTCTCGCAAGTTGTGTCGCGTTGACTGCTGCGGAACCATTCCGATTGGCGGTGTTGCCAGACACGCAATGGGCCAGCCAGAAATGGCCGGATTTGCCCAAGAAGATGACCGAGTGGATCGTGGCCAACAAAGAGAAGGAAAACATCCGCTATGTCTTGCATGTCGGTGACCTTGTCCAAGTCGGTGACAGTGAACAGGAATGGCGCAACATCGATGCCGCCATGAGCGTGCTAGATGGCAAGGTTCCTTTTATTGTTGCCGTGGGAAACCATGATTTCGATCGATCCAACCCTCCACACAAGACGACGATGTTCAATCGTTTCTTCCCCGTGGAGAGATTTGCAAAGCAGCCGGGATTCGGGGGCAATTTTCCCGAAGGCAGCAATGACAATTCATTTCACACTTTTGAAGCGGCTGACAAAAAATGGCTGATCCTCTGTCTCAACTTCATGCCATCGCCTGAAGAAATCGCGTGGGGCAACGAGGTGGTCTTAAAACATCCGGAGCATCAGGTGATCCTGTTGACGCACTCCTATCTCACCCACACCCAGCGTGATGTGGCGGGGCAAATCCTGTGGGACAAACTTGTCCGACAACATCCGAACATGTCGATGGTGTTTTGCGGCCACTTGTCGACGGTGCATTTCCGTGCCGAAGGCGACAAGGGCAACACCGTTTGCGAAATGCTTTTCGACTGGCAAAACAATGTTGAGCCGGAGCCGAACAGTTATTTTGCACTGATCACGATTGATCCAGCCGCGGGCGTGATTTCAAGTCGCGCTTATTCTCCAGCCTTTGACAAGGAGCCCCAAGAGGGCCGCACGGGAAAAACTGAGTTCAAGGAAGTTCGTTTTTTGAAGGGAATCGGCCCCCAATGATTTCCCGTCGTTTGCCAGCGCTGGACCTGGTGCTGGCTCATGCAAAAAACAACCGCTCTACGATCCACGCCAATCCGGCAAGGGCTACGAACGCTGAGCCGACGATTTGAATTTGGCGCAGCCACCGACTGAGCGGCACGATGATTAGAAATGCGGTCGCAAGGACACTGATCTGAGCTAGCTCAACTCCGACATTGAAGCCAAGTAAGGGCCCCACAAGTTCATTACGCGGAATGTTTTCCAGTTTGTCCGCGAGTACACTGGCGAAACCAAGGCCGTGCAACAGGCCGAAGAAAAAAACAAGAATGAGCCTCTGCTTGCTGAGTTTTTTGACGACCAGGTTTTCGATGCCGATCCAAGCAATGCTTGCCGCGATGAGAACCTCCACAAGTTTTCCCGGCACATTTACGAGACCAAAAACCGCCAGAGCAAGTGTGATAGAATGTGCAAAGGTGAACAACAACGACTGCCCCATCAATGGCTTCCATTTCGGCATCAACAGAAAAAGTCCCAGGATGAACAACATGTGGTCGAGGCCCAATGGCAACACATGGCGAAATCCTGACGACACCCAGCCGCTGCCGAACGGCTTTTCGGCGGGAGCCGATATGTCGGCGTTCGTCTGATTCAAAAGCACAAGATCCCCTCCGGGAAATGTGTTCATCACATTAGTCGTATCGCCATTTTTGGAAAGAATGATCAGTTCGGTTTGTAGTTCGGCATTCCAATGGATGCGAAGCTCGCCTTCGCCCGTCGGGGGATCCATCAGAATCCGTGTCGTGATGACAGCGATGTTGCCCTCTGTCTCGGGCAGGGCAAACGGCTCATTGTCAAAGTCTGGAAATTCAATCCGCCATGGAATCTCGGTGCCGGCAAAAGTGATTTGAATCAGATGCCGCAGAGTGTTTTCGGTGTCCTCGCGAATTTTAACGAGCTCCTCGGGCGATGACTTCATCACATAATCACGGCTCAGGGGCAAACCGGACGGGATGTTGCGTGTCTCAGGAAGCATGTAGGCAACATCCATCTTGCCCAGAAGCACCCACGACTTTTCATGTTTCTGAAATTCAAATTCCACCATCGCTACCTGATGGGCCTTGGCTTTTGTGAACAACATTGCGAACACAAAAAAAAGGGCGAGCCACCGGGCGAATTTCATGCGCAACTCAATAATACACTGTAGCGGTCGTGGCGAGCAAAGCCGGAGTAAGTTTTTCGGCCAGCCAGGCAAAAAAAAATGAGGACTGGACTGCGGCCCATGATTGGCCGAGCCCAGTCCTCAATGATAGGAAGCTATCTTTTAGCGACGGCGCGGAAGCTCGAATTCGTCAAACACCGTACCTTTCTTGTCGATTGCCTTGAATTTGAGAGGACCGCTAACGCCCATTTCGATGCAATAGATGTGGTTGATTGCTTCAGATTTGGCGATGTAGGGAGCTTCGGCCGCCGGTTTGATTTTGCGTGTGGTTGCGCCCCATGCGCCATCGCCAAGGTAGGTGATTCCCTTGCTGGCATCGGTTTGAATTTCACCGCGGAGCAAAGGATGGGTGCGCTTGTAGGCGTGATCATGATGCTCGAAGGCGAGGCTCACATTGTGTTTTTCAAACAAGGGAACCCAGTTGTCGCGCACCTCAAAAGTGGTTTTTTCCTCTTTCCTGACCGAAGGATAGGCCGGCACATGATAAACGGGAAACAACGCGCGTTGTGGTTGTTTGGCGCGTTCTGCAAGTGTTTGATCGAGCCATTCGGTTTGCTTGCCGACAATTTTTGCCATGTGGTTGGTATCGAGCAACCAGATGCTCAGATAGTCACCAAAATCCAGCACGCCGTAGTTGGCTTCTCCAGGGAAAGCAAAGTTGGCCCGGTAGTAGGGTGCCACCGTGCTTCGCACCTCATGGTTGCCGATTACGGCAACGACAGGAGTGACGCGGCGATCCGGTCCGATGAGATGGTCACGAATGTTGTTGTGCCATTCGACCTCGCGCTTGAGCAGGTCGGGAGAGCCATCGGAGTAGGAATAATCACCGCCCCAGATGATCAGGTCGGGCTTGAGGCTTGCTGCAACTTTGTTGAGTTGCACGAAAGCATCGTTCCATGCCGTGTCGCCGCCGGCCACGATGCGCAGAGGTTTGGTCAATTTGGCTGGCATGGTGGTGAAGTTGTACGGCTCTTCGCGGCCATTGGGGCGAAATTCGTAAGTCGTGCCGGGTTTGAGACCCGTAAGTTCGGTGCGATAAACTTTACGCGTTTCGCTGTTGGGGAAGTCGATTTGTTGAGGTGTCGCTGAAGCCCATTCGTTGGTGCCTTTGGCGCGATGCAAAAGGACGGGTTTTTCTAGCGGAGCCTCTTCGTGCCAATCGATCACAATCGTGGTGGTTGGATCTTGTTTCCAGGTGAGGATCAGACCCGCAACCGGAGGCTGCGCATCCGCTCCGAATGTGTTGAACGCGGCAAACAGTGTGAGCGCCAGAATGGCGAGCAAGCGCTTAGGTCCGAAGCTTGGAGTTTTTATTTTGGGTGCGTTTGACATAGGTGTTGGATTTAAGATTTCGTTTGAATTCTACAGATGGAAGGATGTCGATAATTATAAGCCAGTGGGCGACTTGGACAGGAATTTTTTATCGCAAAGTTGACTACTTGGCGTCAACGCAAGCGTCGATGGAGGCGAGAAATGTGAATTTTTATTGGTTTTTTGCGGCCATAACTTTCAGCGAGTAAATTCCGGCGCTGTTTTCCGGGCGCTGGCAGGCATGGATTGTCATTCGGACAAATGCCGCCTTTGCCACGCGCTCGTCTTTTGTTGGGCATGTGGCCGGCGGGAATTCCGCGGTCTTGTCCGCATAAGGCTGCCAGGTGCGCCCGTCGGTTGAAGTTTCGATCAGATATTTGTAGGAAAGCGTGGGATATTCAAAACTCGTTTCCACGCTTGAGATTTCCTTAACCCCGCCCAGATCAACGGTCAGGCTCTGCGGGTAAGTGTTGTTGGCGGCGCGCCACTTGCTGGCGTTGTTGATATCAAGCGCGTATTCCGCAGCGTAACATCCGCTGCGAACGCTGGTTGTGGTAGCATATTTCCCAACGGCCAGATCTGTGCCTTGCTTGACCAGTGGCTGCAAAGCACCAATGCCGGTTTGTGTGGGGACCACCCGCTTGATGGTGCCATCAGGATTGAAGTCGAGTTTGTCGGCACAAGCCTGGCGGAATATCCCATTGGCATCCTCGTGCGGCTGGTTGTGCTGATGATAAACAATGTAGTCCTGATCCTTGAATCGAAGTACGGAGTTGTGCCCCGGGCCTTTGGTGGTCTGCTCTTCGTTTATCTTCAACACAACATTGTCCTCTGGAGTGGTAAAGGGGCCGAGAGGATGTTTGCTCATGCCGTAATGAACCGAATAGGATCCGTCATGTAGAGCGCCAGACGAATAGAGAAGGTAATAGGTGCCGTTGCGCTTGATCATGTAGGAGCCTTCCACAAAGTCGTGCAGATGAGGGCCGCTTGATTCATCCAAGGCTTTGGACGGTTCCGATCCCGCGCCGCGCGTCGATGAGCTGGTTGCTGGCTTGCCGCGGGACACCAGCTTATCGCCGGAGAACACACTGAAATCGTAGAGCCCCGCCCAGTGGCCGGAGCAGGAATGCAAAGTGATTTTGACATAGCGTCCCTTTTCGCTTCCCGCATCGGTGTAGCCGTCGCCCGCTTTCACGGTTTTGTTGGATGCCCGATCTGCGAATACCCGCCAGGTTTTGTTGTCGTCGGAAACTTCGATCGTGTATCCATACGAAACATTTTTGTATTCGGGCATGGTAATGATTTTGTTGATTGGCATGGAATCGCCGAGATCAACCATGAGCCACTGCGGCAGCTCTTCACTGGAGGCCAGCCACTTGGTGCCTTTGAGAAAATGCACCTCACCATCGATGTTCTTCAGATCGCTGGTGAGCTTGGCTCCCATCGAGTCGGCCCAGCCCCAATACATGTAAGCCTGGCCATCGTCGTCGATGAATGGTTGAGCATCCATGTTGTAAGCTTTGATGATGCGGCCTGCATTTCCGCCGCCGCTGACAATCGCCGTATTGTCTTCGCGCAAATTTTTCCACGGGCCGGTTGGCGTGTCGGCCACAGCGATCCAAGTATCATAGCCTCCCGAACGGGTGATGAATTGATAATATTTCCCGTCTTTTTTGATGATGTCTGGCGCCCATACATCCCCGCCGAATTTCCCGAACACGGGCCAGTTGGTGAGTTGGATGTTCCAATTCACAAAGTCTTCGGAAACCCACACCGATGGCCGACCGTATGCACTGGCGTCGTTTTCCATGGATGTTGCATAGATGTAAAATTTTCCGTTATCATAAAGAATGTGAGGGTCGGGAAACATGCCGGGCAGGATCGGATTGCCATAATGTTCTCCCGGAGGATAAACATTCACTTTGGTTGTGGCTTCCGAGGATGCCTTGCCATCCGAGGCCTTGAGCTTGAAAACATAGGCTCCGGGTTTCGTGGCGGTGGCCCAGCTGGTCTTTGCGTTTGGCCGCTCGATCTTCACTTCGCCCGGCCCGCTCTCCATGCTCCAATTGTATTGGAGCGCGTTTGGCTTCTCATCGGAAACCTCGCTTGCCAGTAGAATTTTGTTCGGAAGAATCGCGTAATAACCCAAACCAATGCTGATGACTGGGGGGGTGTTATTGGCGGATTCGGCCGCATGCAGCGCCGGCGAACAAAGCAGCATCAAGGCCAGTAAGGCGCTTGTGCGGGATGGGGTGGCTGGAAGTGGTTGGCTCATGGTTTGGGTATTCATAAATTGTTTGGATGCCTATCTCTACGCTGGGAATTGCAGTTTTATTTCATGGATCACCGCTTTTTTTGACGATTTCCCGCGAGGTGTTGGGTGGCCGATGTCAGGGGAATGCGCGTTTGAAGCCCTTGGGCCAGCCGGTCGTGGCGCCAATCGCGTTATTTGAAAAACAGGAAGTAAAAGGCGAGGACACAGAAGCCGGTCCAGACGGCGATGACATGGGCGACACCGAAGGAGCGGGCGCCAGGGGACTCTGCCGGATCATCCGGATGCGGGCCGAAGAGGGCAGCGTATTTGAAAACCAGCCATGCACCGAATCCCAGCCACGCGATGAGGAATAGGACAAGGAAGGTCTTGATCAAGTAAACCATGGCGGGCCACTGAGATGCTTTACCTCAGGCCGCGCAACAATAGCTCGGCGTTGGTTTTGGTGGCGCGGAGATTGGTGAGCAGGCTTTCGATCGCGTCGCCGATCGGTTGTTGCGCGAGTTGGCGGCGGATGTCGACGACCTTGAGAAACTCGTCGGGATGATAGAGGCGATCGTCGTTGCGGGTGCCGGATTGCGGGATGTGGATGGCGGGGAAGACGCGGCGTTCGGCGAGTTCGCGATCGAGGCGCACTTCCATGTTGCCGGTGCCTTTGAACTCTTCGAACACGACATCATCGAGGCGGCTCTCGGTTTCGACGAGTGCGGTGGCGAGAATGGTGAGGGATCCGCCTTCTTCGACATTGCGCGCGGTGCCGAAAAACTTGCGTGATTTTTGCAATGCCACCGGGCTGACGCCGCCCGATCCGATTGGGCCACCTTGCATGGCCGAGTTGTGGCCACGCGCGAGGCGGGTGAGGCTATCAAGCAGGAGGATCACATCCTTGCCGAGTTCGACGCGGCGTTTCGCGCGCTCGAGCACGAGATCGGCGACCTGCGCGTGGCGGCGCGGGGATTCATCAAAGGTCGAGGCAAACACCGGCGCGCCGACGGTTTCTTCGAAGTCGGTGACTTCCTCGGGGCGTTCATCGAGCAGCAGGATGATGAGTTCCGCTTCCGGATGGTTGTGGCGAATCGCGCGGGCGATTTGCTTGAGCAAAATCGTTTTGCCGCCGCGAGGCGGTGCGACAATGAGACCGCGCTGACCTTTGCCAAGCGGCGCGATTAGGTCGATCACGCGCACACCGAGGAAATCATTTCCTTCGCCTTCAAGGTGGATGCGTTGATCGGGAAACAGCGGTGTGAGGCGGTCGAAATCTTTCGGCACTTGATAGTCGGCGATCGGGATGCCTTCGACTTCGATGACTTCGAAGGCCGAGAGGTACTTGTCGCGCTCCCGTGGTGGACGCACGCGGACTTTTACCATTTGGCCGATCCGCAGGCCGTGGTCGCGCACGAGGTGATTGCCGAGGTGGATGTCATCCGGCGAGGGGCGAAAGCTGCGGCTTGGATCGCGCAGCATGGCGAAGTTTTCTTTCGTTTGCTCGAGCACGCCCTCGCAGACGAGGCCCGCGCCTTCGCGTCCGTAAAAACTCAGCAGCTCATAGATCAGCTGGCTTTTCGGAATACCGCCTTGGATGCGGGCAGGCACCGCCTCAGCCATCGATTGAAGTTCGGAGAGCGGCTTGTGGCGGAATTGGTTGATGTCGATCGAAGCCGGCGCGTCGAGCACAGCGCTTTGCGGGGCCGCGGCTGTGGCGGCTTCGGGATCGTGGGAGGGATTCATGAGAATGGATTGGCAGAAACGGCGGATTTGGGAACGCAGCACGGCGGGCGGGCCTTCGTTCCAGAAAACGACATCCGCGCGGGACATTTTTTCCTGAACCGGAAGCTGG
>CAZXHZ010000037.1:0-1599 GCA_964639755.1 uncultured Luteolibacter sp.
GTCTTCGATCGCGCGCGCGGCGGTTGGCCGCGGGTGAATGTGAATTGCGATTTTGCCAAGCCCCTCCAATTCAGCGACCGCATTGAAGTGCAACTTGCCATCGCTCAAATCGGCAACAGCTCGGTGACCTGGAAATTTGAGCTGCAAAATGAAGCCGGCGAATGCGCCGCGCATGGCAGCATGACGACCGTGCGCGTCGATCATGAAGGGCGACCACAGACGCTTAACGATGCCGAGCGCAAGGCATTGGAAAATGCCAAGCCGGTATGAGCATACATGCCATCCGCTCGCGCCGACCGCTTCTTAAGCAAAGTGCCATTTTCTGATTGGGATTTTTTTCTGGATGCCAATTTCGGTGTTCGATTAAGAAAGTACCTACCATGAAATCCCCATTCGCCCTTTGTTCGTTGGCGGCTTTGCTTGCCGCATTGCTTCCATTTCACGATGCCAGCGCTTGTTCGCGGGCGACTTGGTTTGGCAAAGACGGCACGGCAATCACCGGCCGCTCGATGGACTGGCCTTATGATTTCAACACGCACTTTTATGTCATCCCCCGTGGTGAGCTCAACACCGGTCTTCCAGGCGGCCACACATGGAAGAGCAAATTTGGCACGGTCGTGCTGGCCGGCGCGATGAACCCGGGCGGCCCGATCAATGGCGCATTCGATGGCATGAATGAAAAAGGACTCGGCGCAAACATGCTGTACTTGGCCGAGACGAATTTCGGCAGCAATCCGCCCGCCGATAAACCGAAAGTTTCATGGGCTGCTTGGTTGCAATACATCCTCTCAAACCACGGCACTGTGGCCGAAGCGGTCGCCGCCATGAAGGACGAGCCGGTGTACTTCGTCCCCTGCAATTTCGGGCCGGGTGGCGCAGCCCATCCTTCCGTCCATCTTTCCCTCACCGATTCGACCGGCGACTCCGCCATCCTTGAATACCTCGAGGGCAAAGTGGTCATCCATCACGGCAAGCAGTACCAGGTTATGACCAATAGCCCTACTTATGAGCGTCAACTCACGCTCAACGATTACTGGTCCCGCATGGACAATGCGAGGGTTCTTCCCGGATCACACCAGAGTGAGGATCGTTTCGTACGCGCTTCCTATTATCTGAAATTCATGGGCGACGAGTTGACTGATCCGCGTCGCCAGGTGGCCGGCGTTTTTAGCATCATGCGCAATGTTTCCGTGCCTTGGGGTGCGGCCGATCCCGACCATCCGAACATTGCTCCCACTTACTGGCGCTCAGTCCTCGATCATACGCGCAAGAACTACTACTTCGAATCCGCGCTCAGTCCCTATGTCGTGATGGTCGACCTCAACAAAATCGATTTCGCACCGGGTTCGGGTGTGCGCAGCCTGGCGCTCGAAGGCGAAGAAGGGTTCAAACTTCAAGGCGAGATCAACGCCGCATTCAAACCCGCGGAACCGATCTCTTACTTAGCACCGGAAGCCTCAAAAGCGAAAGAGCGCTGATGGAGCCGCTTTGACGGCTTGATGTACGGGTTGAAATTGCCACAAACCATATGAAAAAATACAAAAAAGCCTCGGATATCCGGGTCGGAGTCATTGGTTACGGCGGTGCTTTCAACATGGG
>CAZXHZ010000038.1:0-1902 GCA_964639755.1 uncultured Luteolibacter sp.
CCGCCACCAGCATCGCACAGAGCGAATTCTTCGTCGAAGTCCCGCGCGAAAAAGGCGGACGCAAGGACCCGGAATTTTTCCAGAAGATCATCGAGGATCCGTTTCTCAACGAGCTTGCCTGGGAAATGAATGTCGAGTCGGCCAAGCTCTGCCGCAAGTGGGCCGATACCGTCGGCAGCGACACCGGTCGCAAGCGCTACGTCGCCGGCGCGATTGGGCCGCTCACGGTTTCGCTGAGCAACTCGCCCGACGCCAATGACCCGGGCTTCCGCGTGGTGAATTTTGATCAAGTGCTCGATGCGTACAAATTGCAAATCAAGGCGCTGATCGAAGGCGGTTGCGACATCCTGATGATCGAAACGATCTTTGATTCGCTCAATGCCAAGGCCGCGGCGGTTGCCGTGCAGGAAGTTTATGCGGAAATGAAATTGCATCTGCCCTTGATCATTTCCGCAGCGGTCGGGCTTGGTGGTGAAACGATGATTTCCGCGCAAAAGGTCGAGGCCTTTTGGAATGCCTTTGCCCACACGCATCCGCTGGCGATCGGCCTCAACTGTTCGCTCGGGCCCGACCTCATGCGTCCGCACCTCGAGGAGCTTTCCTCCTGCGCGACCACTCACATTTCATGCTACCCGAATGCCGGTCTGCCCAACCCGCTCGCGCCCACCGGCTTCGACCTCGAGCCCAAGCACATGCATGATTACATGGCCGACTTCGCCAACGCCGGTCTGCTCAACCTAGCAGGCGGCTGCTGCGGCAACACCCCCGACCACATCGCCGCCATCGCCCAAGCCGTCGCGAACAAAAAACCGAGGGAAGTGCCGCGCATCGGGACTGTTTAAGATTAATTTGAACCGCAAAGCCGCAGAGGTCGCAAAGGAACGCAAAAGTAAGATGAAGGATTTGCTAAACAAACTTTCCAAAGAAGCCATCGGCGCAGCTCTCGAAGTACATAGCGTGCTGGGCCCCGGACTGCTTGAAACAACTTACGAGCTCAGCCTTCAACATGAACTTCAACTTCGAGGCTACGAGGTACAAAGGCAAATACCCCTGCCGATCGAATACAAGGGCCTTGTTGTCCCGGAGGCCTATCGCATCGACCTGCTTCTGGAAGACCAACTCGTGATTGAATTGAAAGCTGTGGAAACATTGCAACCGATTCATTCCGCTCAGCTTCTCACATATCTCAAAATGTCGGGAAAACATCTTGGGCTGTTGATTAATTTCCATTCCGTCCGCCTCACCGACGGAATCAAACGCCTCGTTCACAACTTTCCCTCATGACCTCTGCGTTCCTTTGCGACCTCTGCGGCTTTGCGGTAAATCTCTTCTGATGACATCATGAAAACCATCCCCCACGCTCTACGGCTTTCCGGTACGGAGGCCTACAACCACATTGCCGACAAGCGCTTCCTGATGATCGGTGAGCGCACGAATGTCGCGGGCTCTCCGCAGTTTGCGAAGCTGGTACGCGCGGGTGATCTCGAAGCGGCGGTGGAGGTCGCGCGACAGCAGGTTGAGAATGGCGCCAATGTCATCGACATCTGCTTCGACGACGGACTCATCGATGGCAAGGCGATGATGTCACGCTACCTGCAGCTGCTGCAGGGCGAGCCGGATGTGGCGAAGGTGCCGATCATGGTCGACTCGTCGAAGTGGGAGATCCTCGAGGCCGGCCTGAAGTGCTTGCAGGGCAAGGGCATCGTCAACTCGATCTCGCTCAAGGAAGGTGAGGAAGTTTTCAAAAACCACGCGCGGCATATCATGCGTTACGGCGCGGCGGTGGTGGTGATGGCCTTCGATGAAAACGGCCAGGCCGCAACCTACGAGGAAAAAATCCGCATCTGCGAACGCGCGTATCGCATCCTGGTCGATGAGGTCGGATTCAATGCCGACGACATC